>NZ_JAWOTI010000005.1:0-260167 GCF_033338775.1 Vibrio sp. Vb1018 | reverse complement strand
ACTGAGTTTGATGTGCGTATTGCTTCCATTGATGACGCCGTTTATGAAGGCCCTGAAGATTTCAGTGTGACGGTGACCGGCATTGGTGCAGTGCAAGGCAGCGATACCGGTACGGCAACGATTATTGATAATGATGCTCCTCCTTCTATTTCAAATATTGTGAATGCAGTTGTTTCGGAAGAAGGTTTAGCTAATGGTATCCCTGATAATACAGGATCACCTTCAGACACCACTAACTCCGCAAGTTTCTCAGGAACATTCACAGTTGCCGATCCAGACACGGCGAATGTTTCAGTGGTATTGGCAGGCCCTAACAACCTAACATTAGGAGGGGAGCCTATATCGTGGACGTGGGACAACAGTACTCAAACGCTGACTGCGAAAACTGCTCACCTGAGCGTTGTTGCTACTGTTGTGCTGAGCGAGCCTTCAGCTTCAGGTCAAGGCTCTTGGGACTATACTATTACTCTGTTTGAGCCACTTGATCATCCTGTTAATGATGTGGAAGACATCATCAACTTTGATTTACAGATTTCTGTAAGTGATGGACAAACAACAACATCTCAAAGCTTAAATGTGGCCGTTGAAGATGATTGCCCATACGTGCCTGTGGTTGTTCAACCCGTCGATGTGTCGCTTACTGGTGCACCTAACGTTCTGACAGGGCGCATAGATTTTGCAGGAAGTGAGGCAGACGCAACCAGTCGAACATTTGGGGATGTTGTTGTGACTGCAAACGGTTTTGTGTCTGACGAATCTGTGATGCTGGGAACAGCTGAAATCAATCAATCATCAGAAGGGATTGGCGTTAAAAGTTCTGGTAACAACGGCTTCCAATTAGAAAACGAAGTCGATTATCGATTCGCGGGTAATGAGGGTGTATCAGAGCAGTTAATCATAGACTTAGGCAATAAAGTTGCTTACGGAGCAGAAATAGAATTTGAGAAAATGTTTGGTGGTGAACTTGAGAAAGGAATCGCATCTTTTTATAGAGATGGTGTATTAATTGCTCAGCAATCGTTCAGCTCTGACGCAAGCAGTGGTGATTACGCGGCAAATTTCAATGTTCAACAGGGAGGCTTTGATAAAATCATCCTCGAGGCGACCAGTAATGGCAATGGCCCGGATACTGAAGACAACAGTGACTTTACCGTTAAATCAATAACCTTTACAGGTGCGTACTCTGGCGTGCCAATTGCTAGTGCGGATGGGAACCTCGGTGCTGTATATGGAGCTGATGGCCCTGGTTCTATAGTCTTAAATGGAGGTGAGGCTGGTTTAGAGACTCTAGATGGTAAAGACGTGTTGATATACGTTGATCCACAAAACTCTAATAGACTGATTGCAGAGGCTGATGGAGAGCTTGCATTCGAAGTTCAACTTACACCTAGCACTGGAAAATGGGAGTTCTTCCAATACTTACCTTTGACCTCACCTTATGGCGATGGGGATATCGATTTTAACTACACGATTACTGATAATGATGGAGACAGTAAAACGGGGTACTTTTCTGTCAACCCTTACGCCCCACCAATTGTAGAAGGTGTAACTCTAAACGTTTCTGAGGAAGGCTTAAGCAACGCCATTGCTGATGACTCTGCTCTAAACGGCTTTGATGACACAACTGACTCGAGTACTGATGTAGAACAATTGACGCTGGGTCAAACCGTTGATTCTGTTACGCTCAGTGAACCATCTACAGCTCTTACTAGTAACGGGATCTCTGTAACGTGGACGTTATCAAATAACGACCAAATGCTTATCGGTTCAGCGAACGGTGAAGGGGTTATCAAAATATCAGTCAATGATACTGGAGTGGTATCTACGGAGCTTCTTGGTCCGATTGATCACTCCAACCCATCTGGAGAAGACACCTTAAATATTGAGGTGCCTGTGCTTGTCTCGAATGCTCGTGGTCTTACTAACTCCACAACGGTCAACGTTATTGTGGAAGATGACTCACCAGATTCTGCATCTATTATTCACGATGTAGTTGCAGAAACTAAAGAAAGTGCCAACGTTCAGCTCATAATGGATGTCTCGGGTTCTATGCGAACGGATAATCGCTTGCAGATAATGAAAGATTCGGCAACTCAGTTATTGAATCAATATGAGTCTATCGGTCAAACGCGAGTTCAAATTATTACTTATAGCAGTACAGCATCCACTTACGCTATAGGTGCTGCGACGTGGCTGACGGTCGAGGAGGCCAAAGCGTATATTGAGACGCTAACTGCGGGTGGCGCGACTAACTATAACAACGCGCTAAATGAAGCAAAACAGTCATGGGATGATGTAGGTAAGTTAACCAGTGCGTCGAATGTTAGTTACTTCTTGTCAGATGGTCAGCCAAACCCTGCGTCATCATTTATAAACGACGCTCGCGAGCAGAGTTGGATTGATCACCTAACCGATCCTGATAATCAGATAACAGCCCTAGCGTATGGTATGGGCGTTAATCTTATGCCGGAGCAATTAGATCGCGTAGCATATGATGGCTTTTTGAATCAAGACCTTGATGGTGTTGTGGTTCCTGACGTAACTCAATTACCTCCGGTTATGTTGCAGTCAGTGATTCAACCTGTTGGGGGGAACTTGATGTATACCACTTCTCCAGATACAGGTATTGGTGCAGATGGTGGTTATATTAGCGAAATAGAACATGACGGTGTCACTTATTCGTTTGATGGTTCAGACCTAATAGTAACTGACAATAACGATGGTATTTCGCATGCATTTGACGACACAACGATGCAGCTTACTATCTATATCGACAGCAAACATACTCTGGAAATCGACTTAAACGACGGTGCGTATGCATTTTATGGTGCGGTGGGTGATACAGTTGAAACGTTAGACTTCGATTATGTATTGACGGATAACGATGGTGATCAAAGTGAGAACACCCTGCAATTCGTTATTGATGAAAACGGAGGAGTAAATGCTTCAAGTAATGGCTCTGCAAATATTATTGAAGCTGAAGTGGACGTAAGTCATGACATCTTGATCGGTAATGATAACGAGGCAGATGTCTTTAAATGGGTCAACGACTCCTTGGATACAGGAACAGATCTAATTAGAGGTTTTGAGAGAGATTTGGACACCTTAGATCTGAGTGAAGTCGTTGAAGATGCAGGGCACAATACGATAGAAGAACTTCTCAATAGTATTGACTTGAACATTGATGGCGATGACTTATCTCTAGAAATAACCCATAACGATGGAAACTCAATTCAAACTATCGTAATAGAAAACGGGGCGACAGAGTTTAGTGATTTAATCGTGGGAAATGCGGACTTTGAGAGAGATGTGTTATCCGCACTAACTAAGGTTAACTTAGAGCCATAATGAAAAGGGCCAGTAGGCCCTTTTCTTCTGCTTTGTCTTACTTATTCGTAGCCTAAAGCACTTTACATGCAAAACCTTTTAAGTAGAAGCCTTCTGGATATGCTGTATCGGTTGGGTGGTCAGCGGCTTGCTCAAAACGCTCCACAAACTTTACTTGGCGGTTAGCGTCTACGGCTGCATCAGCGATGATTTTCTGGAACAGAACTTGATCCATCAAGCCAGAGCACGAGTAGGTCAGTAGCGTGCCGCCCGGTTTTAGAATTTGCATTGCTAGCATGTTGATGTCTTTGTAACCACGACATGCGCCGTTTAGTTGTGCTTTGCTCTCTGCGAACTTCGGTGGGTCCATGATCACAACATCGAACTGAGTTCCTTGATCACGATACTCACGAAGCAGCTTAAACACGTCTGCATTTAGGAAGACGGCACGCTTCTTCGAAATATCAAACTCGTTTAGTTCTGCGTTGAATTTTGCGGTATCTAAAGCAGGTTGTGACACGTCAGCGTTAATCACACGCTTTGCATCACCTTTTAGAGCGTAAAGTCCGAAGCCACCAGTGTAAGAGAAGCAGTTAAGAACTTCTTTGCCTTTCATATATTTCATCGCTTGCTGGCGACTATCACGTTGATCTAGGTAGAAACCTGTTTTGTGTCCGCCAACGATATCTACACTAATCTTTACGCCATTTTCTTCGATGACGACCGATTTAGGTGGCTCTTCGCCGTGCAAGACGCCCGTGATCTCTTTGAAACCTTCTTTTTTACGAACGGCCACGTCAGAGCGCTCGTACACATTACAATCAGGGAAGCACTCAACCAGAGCGTCAACAATAGCCTGCTTATTGTGTTCTGCGCCAGCACTGAGAAGTTGGCACACAAAGAAATTTTGGTAACGGTCGATCGTAACGCCTGGTAAGCCGTCAGACTCTGCTGCGATAAGGCGATAACCCGTAAGGCCATCACGTTCGATAATGTCTTCACGAAGAAGTTGTGCGTCTTTAAGTCGTTTAACGAAAAACGCGGTGTCGATTTCTTCTTTATCAAAACTCCAAATACGAGCACGAATTTGTGAAGCTGGCGAATATGCCGCCTTAGCTAGCCATTTACCGTCGTGAGTGAATACATCAACCGTTTCGCCAAGAGCAGGTTCGCCCTCAACTTTGTTGATGCCTCGAGAGAAGATCCAAGGGTGCTTGCGCTTGACCGATTTCTCACGACCTTTAACCAAATAGATAGCAGCTGTCATTTCATTAGCTCTTGTTGAATTTTGAAAGGGGCGTATTGTCCGGGATGTGAATGGTAAAAGCAATATCCCTCGGCAATCCAGTACATTGTAGTGACTTTTAAATACAAAAAAGGTCACTAAAGTGACCCTTTTATTTGAATTTGCTGTAACAGATTCCGTTGCTATGCTTTAAGTCCAGTAAGTAGTGCTTCCATGGTGTCGCTTTGCTTACGCAGTTGATCAACGTTTTGTGAAGTCGTGCTTATCATATTGCACACGTTATCTGCTTGAACTCGAATCTCTTCAACGCTTGAGGCGATATTGTCCGCGACTACACCTTGCTCTTCAGCTGCTGTTGCAATTTGAATGCTACTGTCGGAGATAGTTTGATTTTTATCTGCCAAAGAGCCGATTTCGTGATTCACTTCCGTCATGAGGTTTTGTCCCTCATTTGCATTATTAACTGTCACTTCCATCAGCTTAGTAAGCGACTGGCTGTTACGCTGTAACGATTCAATCATCGTTTGGATTTCAACTGTCGCTTGCTGAGTGCGTCCCGCAAGAGCGCGAACCTCATCCGCAACGACCGCAAATCCACGACCTTGTTCTCCAGCACGTGCAGCTTCAATAGCCGCGTTCAGAGCAAGTAGGTTGGTTTGCTCGGAGATCCCATTGATGGTTGTCACGACTTCATCAATTTGTGCTGCATTGGCATCTAACTCGGCAACGGCTTGAGACGCAGATTGAATCTCATTAGAAAGGTTCGAAATCGAGTGAAGCGTATTCTCAACTTTCACTTGTCCAGACTGAGCCACGTTTCGCGCATCATCGGTTTGCGTGCTTGAATCGTGAGCTAGTGTCGCGACTTCTCGAATCGTTGATGCCATCTGTTCAGTTGCACTCGCAAGAGAGTTGAGGTGTTCCTGCTGAGTCGCTGAAATATCTGAACTGTGATGAATCGATTGATTCAGATCTGAGCTAATTTGTTGCATTAACGCCACAGACTCTTGAATCGACAGCACCATTTGTTGCTCTCGTTCTGCAACTTTGTCTATCGTAATAGCAATTTCACTAAACTCGTCGCGAACAGGGAAGAAGTTCATTCTCGCAGTTAAGTCGCCACCCGCAAGAGTGTTTAATGCTTTGTTCATCGTGAACATCGCGCCGCCAATAAACGTCATGATGTAGTAAACGCCAAGAGCGAGAATAAACAAGCTCACACAGATAATGCTTACTTGAGTCGTTGATAGGGCAGCCCATAAAGAAAGTTCATGGTTCGCAACCAAACTGTACGTACCATTTAAAACAGACACGGATTGCGAACCAGAGCCAATAGAAACGGTTTCTGAACCAGCGATGAGGCTTGCTACTTGAGATTGAGAAAGGTTGCCTGCCTCTATCAGACCTTTCATAAGCATGAGCTCTTCTTGGTACATACTTGAGATCAGTGTATTAGCCGCGCTATTAAGGACGAGAGTGAGAATGACTAAAGCAAGAAGAGGGAGAACGAAGAGCAAATAGAACTTTTCTTGAATCTTTAAGTGAATGAGATACTTATCAATCCAGCGGAATGGAATTTCTTTCATAATTATAATAACCGTGCAAAAACCCACTATCCTTAGTGGGGTGAATAGACGAAAAGAATATATCACTCAGTAAAAAGAAGCGGTACAAAGATGAACGTAAAGTGTGAGAGATTTATAGTAAAAGGTCACGTTCAAGGCGTCGGCTTTCGTTACCATACTTCCCATCAAGGATTGAAGCTAGGGTTAACAGGTTATGCGAAGAACCTAAACAATGGCGATGTTGAAGTGATGGCGTGTGGAACAGACGCGCAAATAGTTGCGTTTTCGGAATGGTTACAAGAAGGACCGCGAACGGCAACAGTAGAGCATGTGATGCAGGAACCTGCGTCGTATAAGCCGTTACGCGGTTTTAAAATTTTATGAATCTACAAGCATTTAGCTGGCTTTGGTAGGCCGGCTAATTTGGTTGCTTGTTTGGCTGGCCCCTTTTTAAACAGCTTGAATAGATACTTACTGTTACCTTTTTCTGGGCCGTGCGCTTTTTCCATCGCTTTCACAAGCATACGCACTGCAGGGGAGGTATTAAACTCTTCATAAAAGTCTCGCACAAAATGCACAACTTCCAAATGAGCATCCGTAAGCTCGATGTCTTCTTCTTTTGCTAAAAGCTCAATCATACCTTCTTCCCATTGAGTATGATCCAATAAGTAGCCTTGAGCATCCGTTTCAATTTCTTTGCCGTTGTAAACGAACATAACGTTTTATCCGTTAAGTAAACATGGATGTTTATAGATTAGCGACAGCCGAGAATGTTCTCAACAAAAGAATCTCGAAGTCGTATCGAGCGAAGCAAAAGCGTACAAAATGGTGAGTGTTTTTGACTGAGCTAGGCACTTTGATATAAATGCTCTTTTATTCAAATAAATAGGAAACTATTCAGTTTGTTAGAAATTTTACGGGGTGAGTACCAACGAAATTGCATGGATATCCAGGCTTATTCATTTTTGTTTTGGTTTTTTCTTGGCTACTTGTCTGATTATGGGATTTTATGGGTGAATGAATAGCTGACAACGTTGTGTTTGTTTTCATAGACCGATATTCTCATTGGATTAATGAAAGCCTGTATTCAGGTTAGAAACAACAATGATGACAAGGAGTTAGTCATGTCGAAACAACGTTACATTGAGATTAATGACAATGTAAAATCCACTTGGTCCATCGAGCGAATTTGGCAACTTGCAGAATCCTTACCTGTAGAAGAAATTGCGATTGCTGATATAAAAGGCCCAAATGAAGTGACTTGGTTTAGTCATGAAGGGCCACAGCCAACCTGCCGTGAAATTGCAAAACATTGCCAACGAATCAACAATGCTGATTTGTCGTATCCGGTAATCTTAACCAGTGACTATCGTGTTTTTGACGGTATGCACCGAATCGCCAAGCAAATCATGTTAGGAGAGGAAACGATTAAAGTGAGACGCTTTAGAGAAAACCCAGAAGCTGACGAAGTTATCGAGTTGGCGGTAGACCAAGCGTAACAAACTGAATTACTTGCAAAGAAAAAGCCCGAAGGAATTACCTTCGGGCTTTTTGATTCTACTTAACGAGAAACGATTAATCGTCGTTCATGATGCCTAGAATGCTTAGTAGGCTGATGAAGATGTTGTAGATTGATACATACAAAGTTACTGTCGCAGAGATGTAGTTTGTTTCACCGCCACGAATAATGCTTTGTGTTGTCATCAGGATCGCCATAGTAGAGAAAATGATAAACAAGCTGCTCAACGCCAAGTGTAAAAGGGTTGATTGAATAAAGAAGCTTGCAATCATGCCCACAACCAGCACAACAAATAGTGATAGCATTAAGCCACCCATCATCGATAGGTCACGTTTCGTTGTTAGTGCGTATGCCGATGCTGCCATGAAAGATAGTGCCGTACCACCGAGTGCGGTTAATACGATATCGCCCATGCCTGCACCTATGTACATGTTTAGAATAGGGCCAACGGTGTAACCTAAGAAGCCAGTAAATAGGAACGTAAACACAAGGCCAAGACTGTTGTTACGGTTTTTCTCTGTTAAGAATAATAGGCCGTAGAAACCAACCAGCATTAGGATGATACCTGGATGTGGAAGGTTAAATGCCATTGCAACGCCAGCAACGACTGCCGACCATAAAAGTGTCATTGAAAGTAGAGCGTAAGTATTACGCAATACTTTGTTCGTTTGTAGAGCACTTTCTTGAGTTGAAGTGCGGGTAAACATTGGACTGTTCATAATCTTCCTCGATAAGAGACTTTCTTTTAAGTACATTTATGGGATTGAAAGTTCAAAAAATCAAGCCCTAACCATACGTAACTTAGATAAAATAATAATAGAAATAAGATGTTATGTATTTGGCAACTTGTAACACAATATTACTGACTAGCATAGCTATATTGATTCTTACACAGATTTTTGAATTTAGTAACAAAAAGCACTGGCTTCATAGAAACCAGTGCTTTTTTATGTCGATTCGGCTAAATCTTAGTGGTGTAAGATTTGCGCTAGGAAATTTTGGGTCCTATCCGATTGAGGATTTTCGAAGAAATCAACAGGGTTGTTTTCTTCGATGATCTCTCCTGCGTCCATGAATATCACGCGATCGGCAACTTCTTTAGCAAAGCCCATTTCATGTGTCACACAAAGCATAGTCATGCCTTCCTCGGCGAGTTCGACCATTACATCCAGTACTTCGCGAACCATTTCCGGGTCGAGTGCAGATGTTGGCTCATCAAAAAGCATGACTTTAGGGTTCATACACAAAGAGCGAGCAATCGCCACACGTTGCTGCTGACCACCAGACAACTGACCGGGATACTTCTCCGCTTGGTCTGGAATTTTTACACGTTCCAGATATTTCATCGCAACTGCTTCTGCCTCATCTTTTGGCATCTTCTTCACCCAGATAGGCGCGAGCGTACAGTTTTCCAGTACGGTTAAATGAGGGAAGAGATTAAAGTGTTGAAAGCACATGCCCACTTCTCGGCGCACTGCTTCAATGTTCTTTAAGTCTTCAGTTAATTCCGTACCAGAGACGTAAATGCTGCCTGCTTGGTGCTCTTCAAGACGGTTAATACAGCGAATCATCGTTGATTTTCCCGACCCTGATGGACCACAGATAACGATTTTCTCCCCGCGCTTAACGTCGAGGTTAATATTTTTTAGTACGTGAAACTCACCATACCATTTATTCATGTCCTTCAATTGGATCATGTAATCTTGTTGTTGCGTCATAATACGTCCTTGATCTTGATGAGTTATCGTTTGTGACCGGTATGAAGTTTGTTTTCAAGCCATATCGAATAGCGCGACATGCCAAAACAAAATACCCAAAACACTAACGCGACAAATACATAACTTTCTGTAGCAAAACCTAACCATTCAGGGTCGGTGTTTGCTGCTTGCCCTATACCGAGTACGTCAAACATACCAATGATGAGTACCAAACTGGTGTCTTTAAACAAACCGATGAAGGTGTTCACGATAGAAGGAATAGTAATCTTTAGCGCCTGTGGCAAGATAATCAGCCCAGTCTTTTTCCAGTAACTTAACCCAAGCGCATCAGCGGCTTCATATTGACCTTTCGGAATGGCTTGTAGACCACCGCGTACCACTTCTGCCATGTAAGCGGAGGCAAACATAACCACACCGATAAGGGCGCGAATCAGTTTATCTGTCTCTGAACCTTCAGACATAAATAATGGAAGCATAACCGAAGCCATGAACAAAACCGTAATCAGCGGAACGCCACGCCAAACTTCAATGTAGACGGTACAAATGCTGCGAATGATCGGCATCTCTGAACGTCTACCAAGCGCAAGTACCACACCAATTGGCAGTGAAACTACGATACCAACTAACGCAATAATGAGCGTAACGAGTAATCCACCCCATTTGTGTGTATCGACCACTTCTAGTCCAAAGACACCCCCGTACAACAGCCCAGCGATGATGAATGGGTAGATGTTTACGAAGAAAAGCCAAATCCACATCCGTTTCGGTGTCTTCTCATACGCGAGTAAAACAGTAAACATGGCCAATGTGATATAGAAAAGGCGAGGGCGCCATAGTTCGGACTCTGGATAAAAACCATACATGAACTGCTCCCAGCGCACGCTGATAAATACCCAGCAAGCACCATCTCGGCTACAGTCGTCACGCGTTGAGCCAATCCAGTCTGCGTTAATAAACGCCCAATCCACGATATACCATATTGCAGTTACGACAATATACGCAAGAATGACAGTAACAATGGAATTGATAGGGCCATTAAATAGATTTTTCCGCATCCAACCAACGAAGCCTACAGTATTGGCGGGTGGCGGGAGATCCGGTTGAAATTGATGAGTACTCATATTATCTCTCCACCAGCGCGACTTTACGGTTATACAAGTTCATTAATGCAGACGTAATCAGACTTAATGTCAAGTACACGCCCATCGTCATCGCAATGATCTCAATCGCTTGTCCCGTTTGGTTCAGGGTAGTACCAGCAAACACAGAGACAAGATCTGGATAACCAATCGCCATCGCTAACGATGAGTTTTTGGTGAGGTTGAGATATTGACTGGTTAAAGGTGGAATAATAATTCGTAACGCTTGAGGAATGACAACAAGCTTTAAAGTTTTCGAGCGTGGTAAGCCTAGCGACATCGCTGCTTCGGTTTGACCATGGCTAACCGCATTAATACCAGAGCGCACAATCTCAGCAATGAAAGAAGCTGTATAAACACTCAATGCCAAAAGTAGCGCAGCCAATTCAGGAATAATGCTAATACCACCTCGGAAGTTAAACCCTTTTAGTTCAGGATAATTCAGTGAAATTGGCATACCAGCAAGGAAGTACACAACCAATGGAAGGCCAACAACTAAACCCAAAACTATTCTTCCCATTGGGGTTTGTTGCCCAGTGAGACGTTGCTTATTATTCGCCCATACATTAATTAATAAGCTTGCGATTACCCCGAAGATTAACGCGGCAATAACGTAGCTACTGCCGGGTTCCATAGTCGGTGCAGGGAAATATAAGCCACGAACGTTCAGGAAAATAGCTTCACCAAGACTTAAGCTTTGGCGTGGTGAGGGTAATGCTTGAAGAACAGCGAAATACCAGAAGAATATTTGCAGAAGAAGGGGGATATTTCGGAAAGTTTCGATATAAACTGCCGCTAAACGACTAACTAACCAGTTAGAAGAAAGGCGGGCAACCCCCATGGTAAAGCCAATCACAGTAGCCAGAATAATACCTAATACGGAGACTAACGCCGTATTAAGAAGGCCGATGATAAATGTTCTACCGTAAGAGTACGTTTCATCGTATTCAATTAGTGTTAACCCAATACCAAACCCGGCTTCTTGATTCAGAAAACCGAAGCCCGTTGCAATACCACGAGCATCTAAGTTATTGAGAGCGTTGTTTACAATCGTGTAAAAGAAAAATACCAGTGCAGCAATGGCAATGATCTGGAAAATAGCAGAACGAAAGGCAGGATTATAAATCAGGCTCTTGCTTCCGCTTGGTTTGGACATCGTACTTGGCGATGCATCTTGTGTCGGTTTCATACAGCGATAACCTCAAACCTTAGTTATAGATATCGGCATGTATAAAGAAGTTTCGTCCTTGCTGGCTAAAGAATAACGCTCTCATGTCTGGTGACTTACGAACCTTTAAAGCCGTTCCACCAAGCGAGCGCTTTTCGCCATCCAATGAGCGATCCTTACTCATACAGTGAGATATAATCAAGAAAAAGGGCGGCATGAACCGCCCTGATTAACTCTTTCTATCGGATTGGTGGCGCGTACATAAAGCCGCCTGCATTCCATAGCGCATTAACGCCACGAGAGATTTCTAACGGCGAACCAGTACCGACTGTACGCTCGAAGCTTTCACCATAATTACCAACTTGTTTGATAACTTGGTAGCCCCAATCATCACGAATACCCAAACCTTTGCCTTTAGGGCCATCAACACCGAGGATACGTTTGATGTTTGGATCTGTTGACTTCAGCATTTCATCCGCATTCTTCGAACTAATACCGTATTCTTCAGCGTTAATCATCGCAGACAATGTCCACTTAGCGATGTTAAACCATTGATCATCGCCTTGACGAACGACTGGACCTAGTGGCTCTTTAGAGATGATTTCTGGAAGAACGGCCGCAGAGGACGGATCTTTCAAATTCAAACGTAGTGCATAAAGGCCAGATTGGTCAGTTGTTAATACGTCACAGCGTCCCGCATCAAAACCTTTCGAAGTTTGCGCCGCTGTGTCGAATACCACTGGTTTGTACGCCATGCCTTGGTTGCGGAAATAATCTGCAAGGTTTAGCTCGGTTGTTGTACCTGATTGAACACATACCGACGCACCATCAAGCTCTTTAGCACTTGAGATACCAAGTTCCTTCTTCACCATAAAACCTTGACCATCGTAGTAGTTCACACCTGCGAAGTTTAGGCCCAGTGCAGTGTCACGGTGGAGAGTCCAGGTCGTGTTACGGGAAAGCACATCAATCTCACCAGATTGAAGCGCAGTGAAACGTTCTTTTGCGGTTAGGGGTACATATTTAACTTTCGTTTTATCCCCAAGAACGGCTGCAGCCAGTGCTTGGCAATATTCTACGTCGATACCTTCCCATTCGCCTTTTGAGTTAGGGTTAGAGAAACCAGGTAGACCGGTACTTACGCCACAAGTAAGAAACCCTTGTTTTGTGACTTTGTCCAGAGTAGTGTCTGCTGCTTGAGCTGATGTTGCCATCATCGCAGTAGAAGCCGCTACGACGGAAGCAAGAACTGTGAGTTTATTTGCCATTTGTATCCTTCCTGTATGATCCATGTTTAATCAGGAGTGACCTGAAATAACGTGTCCAATTCGTTAGAGTTATCGTCCTACGTGATTGATTTTCGAAGAAACGGCATTCGATAGATCAACCAGTTATAAGCGTAGGAAAGGATCTGTTAATTCTCAAATATATAATTTAAATGAAGTTTTGAGAGAACTTACAAAGTGCCTTGAGATTTAGAATGACGAAATGTTAATTGTTTGTAAATAGTGCAATTCATGGACAATTTGGTGCATCAGAACAATCAATAGAAGAGTGAACAATACAAAAGAATAAAAAGTTGTTATCAAAACTGTCATTAGCTGAGCAAGGTGAAGTTCAGTAAAAATTCAAACAAAAATTATTTGTGATACCGAAACAGGGTGATGAGCTTGCCCCATTTTTGGTAGCATGGTCTACAACAGCTAATTAGAGTAATCATGGATTGAAATGCGATATTTTCCTCTGTTCTTAGATTTAATTGATAAACCCGTTCTCGTCGTGGGTGGCGGTGAGGTGGCAAGCCGAAAGGTGGAAGCGTTGCTAAAGGCTGGGGCGGATGTGACTATCGTTTCTCCGACGTTGGTTGATTTTCTGTCTAAGCTTGCTTCTGAGCATCAACTGCGCTGGGTACAACGTTTCTATTCGAGTGACATTGTCACTAAAAACTTTGTTCAAGTGTGGGCGACGACAGACAATCCTGAGCTAAATCACCAAGTGTACAAAGATGCCAAAGAGCTAGGCATCTTGGTTAACGTTGTGGATGATAAGCCTTATTGTGATTTCATCACGCCGTCAATGATTAATCGTGGCCGCATCCAAATCGCTATCTCTAGTGGTGGAGCTTCGCCAGTTTTAATTCGAAACATCCGTGAAAAGCTTGAATCGATACTGCCACAAAACATGGGGTTGATGGCGGATTTTGCTAACTCAAAGCGAAACTCAATTAAAGAGGCACTGCCTAGCGTCGATTTACGCCGCAAGTTTTGGGAGCAATTCTTCTCGAATCCCGAGGTGGAAAACGCGCGAGATAATCGTGAGTTAGAAGCAATTTACCAAGCGACCATGGCAACACCTTTAGATGAAAAGGGAAGTTGTACTTGGGTTCATGTTGGGAAAGATGTTGAGATGTTGCCAATAAAAGCCGTACGCTATATGCAACAAGCGGAGCTGGCTCTGTACTCAACTCGATGTGAAGCGAATGTGTTAGAACTAATACGAAGAGATGCAGAAAGAGAAGCTTTCTCGAGCGCTGCTGAGCTTTCGGATATGCTGGCCAAGGCTAAAGCTGAAAAGCTTCGTATTTGCGTGTTCATACCACAAGGAACGAGCGAATTCGTATTGTTGCAAGGGCAGGACTTAGTTATCTAGCAATGCCAAATACTAAAGTGCCAAATACTAAAGTGGATACGTAGTTCGTTACACTAAAGCCAATAAAAAACGCCAGCGGATTATGCGCTGGCGTTTTTATTTACTTCTCAGATTGATTAATCACGGAAGTTGTTAAACTGGAATGGGATACCCATCTCTGCTTCACGAATCGCTGCCATTGTCGCTTGCAGGTCGTCGCGTTTCTTACCAGTAACACGTACTTTGTCGCCTTGAATAGAAGCTTGTACTTTTAACTTTGCGTCCTTGATAAGTTTCACTACTTTTTTTGCCGTTGGAGTATCAATACCTTGGCGGAAAAGCAGAGTTTGGTGCCAGTTTTTACCAGTAACGTCTGGGTCTTGTGCATCCATTGCGTTCGCGTCAATGTTACGCTTCGCTAAGTGGCCGCGTAAAATGTCGCGCATTTGCTTAAGTTGGAAGTCACCTTCCGCAGACATTTTTACGTTTTCTTCTACTAGCTCAAAGCTCGCATTTACGTTGCGGAAATCGAAACGAGTAGACAATTCACGGTTAGCATTATCAACGGCGTTACGTAGTTCAACCGTATCGATTTCAGAAACAATATCAAACGATGGCATGAAGATTCCTTGATTATTTTGTTATAGGGACTTTCGGGACTTAACAGCGCTTGCCAGCATATCTAGCATTGTAGCAGTGTCTTCCCAACCTAGGCATGGATCTGTAATAGACTGACCATACGTTAGGTTATTGATGTCAGTCATTGGCTGATTGCCTTCAAGAATAAAGCTTTCAGCCATGATACCCGCAATACGAGTGCTGCCTAACTTAATTTGGTTACAAATGTCTTGAGCTACGTCGATTTGTTTTCTGTGTTGCTTCTGACAGTTTGCATGGCTGAAATCCACAACCAAACGTTGTGGCAATCCAAACTCAGCTAAAGCATCACATGCTTGTTTGACTGATGCTTCATCAAAGTTAGGGCCTTTTTCTCCACCGCGCAGAATAATATGACCGTAAGGGTTGCCACTTGTGCGGTAAACCGTCATTCGACCGTTCTTATCTGGCGAGTAGAAGTAATGCGATGCTTTCGATGCGCGAATTGCATCAATTGCAATTTTTACGTTGCCATTTGTGCCATTTTTGAAACCAACTGGGCAAGATAGTGCCGACGCCATTTCACGGTGAATTTGTGATTCCGTTGTGCGAGCACCAATCGCGCCCCAAGTGATCAAATCCGCGATGTATTGACCAGTGATCATATCAAGAAACTCAGTAGCAGTCGCAAGACCAAGCTTGTTGATATCCAGTAGTAGTTTACGAGCTTTATGAAGACCAGCTTCAAGTGCGTAAGAACCATCTAGGTTAGGGTCCGTAATCAAACCTTTCCAACCAACTACTGTACGAGGCTTTTCAAAGTAAGTACGCATCACGATAAATAGCTCGTCTTTGTACTTGTCTTGGATTTCACTCAGACGAGTGGCGTAATCAATGGCAGCTTCAGTGTCGTGAACAGAACACGGACCTACAATCGCAAGAAGGCGATTGTCTTCACCCGATAAAATGTTTTCAATCTGACGACGAGATTGAGCGATACGGTCTGCAACGTCATCCGTAATAGGATGTACACTACCTAGCTCTGCTGGGGTAGGCATTGGACCCAAAGGTTGGGTTCTCAATTCATCTGTTTTTATAGGCATGTTATAGCTTTATTCTCTATTGCGAAGGGGTAAAGATAACGGAATTACAGGCAGGAATAAACCGTTTCACGGGAATCTTCGCCAGGAAATACCGAATTGTATACAAAGGTGTAGGTATTCATTTAAATGACTTATGTATAAATGACAAAACTTGATCATTAAATCAATATATATATACATTTGAATTTATAACCATTTTCTCTATCTCGCTGTAAGGTAATCTAAGTAAATGCGATAAACTTCATACCTTACGGGTGACGCCGTCACTTTATGAGGGTTAAATAACTCGTGAGATCGAGCTTTTGTTAACATTTCTTTGACATCTATTTCTTTCGTTGATTAACTGGTCTGACTAGATTGGTAAGGAGACCAAAATGTTATCAGCTCTACGTCGTGCGAATTTGTATCTAAATCTGTTTGGCTTTTCAAAAGTGCCGCTGATTTGGCTTTGCCACCCTAAAATCATTGCGATAGATAGCAAGCATGTTGAGGTTCGTATCCCATTGCGCAGAAGAACGAAGAACCACCTGAATAGCATGTATTTCGGCGCTTTAGCCGTTGGTGCTGATGTTGCTGGTGGTTTTCTTGCTATGAGTAAAGCGCAAGAAAAGGGAGAAGCGATCTCGCTAGCATTTAAAGGTGTGAAAGCCGAGTTTTTAAAGCGCCCGGAAGCCGATGTGCACTTTGTTTGTAACGATGGTCATGTCATTGATGAGATGCTCGAGCACACCTTGGCAACGGGTGAACGAGTAAATCGTGACGTAAAAATTGTCGCGCTGTGTCCTAACTTACATGGTGACGAGCCAATGGCTGAATTCTCGCTTACTCTTTCGATAAAAAAAGCAGCCCAACAAAGAAAAGAGGCTGCCTAGTGGTTTGTGGCTCGTTTGTTTAAAGGCGTTGGCTTAATTGAGTTCAATCTTCTCGATAGAGACGATTTTGGAGCGATTTAAGACCACTTTCCAGCGGTAATAAACAGGCTCATCGGTGTGGTTGTCCTCTTTGACAATCACATTGAGCAAATGACGTTTCTCTACTGACTCTTTGGTTACTTGACCTTCATTTAAACGGTAAACTCGGTTTGAGCTTTTATCCATCAAGCGGATGATAGGGCGCAAACTGATGTTCAATGTTTCTCTCGTTTGTTCGTAACCACTCAAGAAAAGAGAGGTCGCCATTTCGGTTTTCTCGTGATAATGAAGAATCTGCTCTTCACGTTGCACGACGCGCTTTTTACGTATTCTTTGAATCTTATCCGGCAAGCTACTTAAGGTACGATAATCGAGCCACTCCAATTTTTTGCCAACCACTTTTTTCGTCGTTGGGTCAACGTACTTCTTACGCCATTTTGGCTTGCCTTTACGGATCCATCGCCACATAGCATCGCGTAAATCATCTTTAAAGATTTCTCGTAAAGCGTAAATAAAAGACATCGCGATAATGAATGAAGCAGAAATTTCCCCCAGATAATCGCGAGCGAGAATCACGGTAGAGGTCACGACAACCATCACTAAACCAGTTGCAATGCCTTTGATTGCACGCTTGATGTTGTTACCCATCGATATGGTTTCTTCACGAAGCACGATAGGGTGTTCAATCAATCGCCTTAGCAAGCGCATTTTGTTAGATAAGCGAGTAACGTCTTCAACGACTCTTGATGAGTTGTATTTGTTGAGTTTACGATGGGCTTGCTCTTTCTCACATAGCGTGATCAGGCGCTTCTTGATCGTGCCATAGTCGCCTTCACGTGGTAGGTGGGCCACCAGTGACAGGAACTTTTGCTCGGTATACCAAGACAGATAGTTATCGATGTTAACGTAGTAGCGTTTTAAGTTCTCTTCGTAAGGAATAGAACGCCGCAAGCGCTTTAAGATCTCAAGCGTGAGCTCGATAACTTCGTCCACTTCATCTTCCGTTACGGAGTTGTTCTCATGCTTGTTTAAACTTGCTACCGCTTTGTCTAGCGCGATAACGTATTGGTAAGCGAACAAACTCAAACTTACTCGGTATTGCTGATTCGACAGGCGTCCACGTTTGGCAAGTCGACTGTGTACTAGCGGAAGAAGGATTTCAGTACTGTAATAAGATCGTTGCTGTGTGATTGAGGTGTAATAAAATTCGGATTCACTGATGATATCGGCGTTTAAACCAAGCTCACCAGGTATAAAAAAGTAAATATCTAGGTCGACACTTTTGCTCTTTGCGAGTGCATGACTGATTTTTAATGTTATTGAGTCTTGTTTATCGACGGTGACCAAAGAAAGCTCCTGACTTTGCTAAAGCATTCTTAACTTATGCGTTCCGTTGAGCAGGTAAGTATAAGAGTGCTAAAAGAGTGACTGGGGCATATAGCTGAACGACAACAGCATAACAGAGCACTATGCTTTTCTCTCTGATTTTCTTGTTAGTTTAGGTATAATTCCACGTAAATTTAAAAAGAGACAAAATCAATGATTAAAATTGGTCAAATTAACAGCTTAGAAGTCATTAAAAAGGCTGATTTTGGCGTATTTCTGGATGGCGATGATTACGGTTCTGTTCTACTACCTAGTAAGTATGTACCAGAGGGTACTGAAATTGGTGAGCATGTAGACGTATTTCTGTACTTCGATTCAGAAAGCCAACTTGCTGCGACCATTGAAAGACCAATTGCCCAAGTGGGTGAATGGGGTTTAATGAAGATTGAGGGTGTGAATGCGACAGGTGCTTTTGTAAATTGGGGCATCAAAGAAAAGGACTTACTGATTCCTTTTAGTGAGCAACGCACTCGCTTCTCTGCCGGACAAACCATTTTAGTGTATGTTTATACCGACAAAGCGTCAGGTCGCATTGTTGGTACGACTAAGTTCAATAAATGGTTAGATAAAACTCCAGCGAATTATGAAGTTAACGAACAAGTTGATTTGATCATCGCAGAGCGTAGTCAACTTGGTTATAAAGCTATCATTAACGGTAAGCATTGGGGCATGATTTTCCCATCGGATGTTTTTGGTAAGCTTTACATCGGTAAAAAGCTGAAAGGCTTTATTAAGCACATTCGTGAAGATGGTAAAATCGACCTTGCTCTACAAAAAGTAGGTGTGGCGAAAATGGACGATCTTTCTAGTAAGATCCTTGACCTGCTAGAGAAGAAAGGCGGATTTTTGCCTTTGAATGACAAGTCGTCTCCTGAAGCGATTTTTGATGCTTTCCGCACAAGTAAAGGGACTTATAAAAAGACCATCGGTGGCTTATACAAGCAGGGTAAAATTGTCATTGAGAAAGACGGTATTCGTCTAGCGTAGTCCAAACTCACGTATAGTGGAACTGCAGCAAAAAAAACGGCCCAAACTTTTCCTTTTTTTGGGCCTAGGGGAAACGGCTCCGCAGAGCCTGCGCTAAACTTGTCCAACAATAATTTTGTTGGTGAACATAGAGAGAAATGCCACATCAAAGCATTACTTTGATACAACTAGTTTAGTACAGCGTGTCCGGATCGCTAGCGAGCCCACTTGCTTTCATACTTACGAATTAAAAAGCCATCGCAAATACGATGGCTTTTCATTTATTTATGGTTCGTTACGTCTTTTAAAATAAGTTCTTATCTCGTACTAATTCGCGAGGGAGGCCATTCTTTATTCGGTTGCTTACCCACTTGCCAAGGCCAATAACTGCGCCTTGATAGGTGACAAGCACTTCGCCTTTACCTGTTTTCATTCCCTCAGGAATGGTTTGTGGGCGAACATCACGCCCCATGTACCATTCGCGCGCTTCTTCAATACTGAGTTCAATGGCGTTGCTTTCAGAACCTGTCGCCAGGGCAGTCGCGACTTGGTGTTGCCAACGGTAGCCATTTTTATGGGCTTCCGCGATCTTTATACCCATACGGGAAAAGCGTAATTCGCCGATCATCGGTTCTAAAGCATTAGGGAACAGCCAGACATCTTTATCGCGAAGCCATACAGAACTGTCATTTGGAAGTTTAATACCTAACGCGCTTTGGAGTTGTTGAGCAATTTCTGTCGATTCTTTTTTTGAAGTTTTAGCAAAGGGGAATTTCCCCATGCGCTTTTTGACTTCTGGCGCCTCAACAGCAGCCAGTTTGCGAATTCTTGCAACAAAGAACCCTTCACAGTCGTAGACCTGCGGGAAAATATGCAAAAAGCCTTCTTCAGTTAGAGCTGCCTCTGCGTTTTCAAACAAGTTCTCAAGGCTTTCAAACTCTACTGCATCCCCAAAGGTTTCTTTCAAGTGTTGACAAACTTGTTGGTTTTCTTCTGTACTGAGCGTACATGTTGAGTAAACCATCACACCACCGGGCTTTAATGCATGGAAGGCGCTTTCAATAAGATCTTTCTGTGTGTCAGCGATGTCGAGTACGGAAGCTTGCGTCCAGTTTTTCATCGCATCTTCGTCTTTGCGAACGGTGCCTTCTCCAGAGCAAGGCGCGTCGAGCAAAACCGCATCAAATTGTTCTGGTAGCCAACCGCCAAAAACGCGTCCATCGAAGTTACTTAGTGCGGCGTTACGTACCCCACAACGTTCCACATTAGCGTGCAGTACTTTTACACGACTTGCGGCGTATTCATTGGCCACAAGTACACCTTCGTTGTTCATTAAAGCTGCAATTTGAGTGGTTTTTGAGCCTGGAGCGGCTGCGGTATCTAACACGGCATCGTAAGATTCATCATTCATAAACAGAGCAGATACCGGCATCATCGAACTGGCTTCTTGAATGTAGAATAAGCCAGACATGTGTTCTGCTGTGTTGCCTAATGGTACAACTGACTCATCCGCTTCAATCCAAAACCCCGTGTCACACCAAGGCACAGGAGAAAGCTTCCAGCCTTTTGTTTCTGCTCGTTCTAAAAACGCTTCAACGCTGATCTTCAACGTATTAACTCGAATACTTTTGCGCAGTGGCTTTTGGCAAGACGCGATAAAGTCTTCCATGTTGAGATGAGCAGGAAGGATCGTTTGGATTTTTTCCAGAAACGCGTCTGGGATGTAAACATTAGGATGCAATGTGGGATCTCGTTTGCAGAATTTGTGGCAAATAATATACGAAAGCGAAGCAGAAACGAATAGTGACAAGGGCCGAGCAATAAAAAAGAGCAGCGATTGCTGCTCTTTTAAAGTGATCAAACTTCAATTGTACGTGAATTGAGCTTTATTCTACGGCTTAGGAATCGCTGTACGCCATTGAGTCCAACCTTCTTCAGCTTGTGGATACAAAAAGAAAGATTGCCCATTCTTTGCCGCTGGTGGAATAGTCGATTGCTCTGGCGTTGAAAACGCAATTCCTCCGCGAACTAAACTATCAAAGGTTCCCGCTTTGATGTTAGCGCCGGTAAGCCCGATGGAAACATCTACTCCTGAAACATTCCAGAACACACTGTTTTGACGAACGAGGTAAGCATATTCAGGCTGTATTTTGATAATCATGACGATGCGATCAGCAAATTCTCCTAGGCTTACGTCGGTCACTTGGCCAACTTCCATCTGGCGGTAAAGAATAGGGGTACCGACTTGTACTGAGCCTCTTTGTTCACTTTGTAACGTAAACATGATTCCATGCACGCGTTCTGAACTATTTTCTAATTGAAAATCAAATTTAGCTTTACCTTTACCTGGTTCAACACTGATGGATTTCGAAACCAACGCCCCGAGGTTTTTAACGCCACCTAAACCAATTTCTGGTTCAGTTAGCCAAAAATGTGAGCCTTCAACCGCAATGTTTTCTACGTATTCAGGTAGGATTCTTGCAGTGACTTCAACCATGTTACGACGAAAATTCGGTACAACCAGAGTGATTTCACCAACTTTAACACCTTGATATTCAATCGGCATTCCTTTAGCAATCTCTTGCGAACCGTCGGTTTCTAAAGCAATGACGCGCCCAAACTTGCGAGCGGTTTTTTGATCAGAATACAGCTTCCAGTTTTCTCCGATTTTGTTTTCAACGCCTGGCACGGAGTCAAAAGCGATGCCACCTTCGATTAACGACTTCAAAGGGTGTGCTTTCACACTGACGCCAGCTAATGATGCATCTATCTCAATCCCTGAACGATTCCAAAAAACGGTTTGTGGCGTTACAAGATAAGCGAAGCGGTTTTCGATAGTAGCCTTAATTAGTACTCCGCCATCAACTAGTTGGAAATCGGAGACGTTACCAACTGGAAGATTACGATAGAGTAGAGGGCTGCCTTTGGAAATCGGCGGCAATTCAGAAGCAAATAGTGTTAGCGCCCTAGAGCCACTTTGATTGTACTGCGCCAATTCAGCCAATGATTCATTTTGGAACAGTTGATACTCTTTTTGAATATCCTGCTTGCCTTCGCTCACAAAACTAATTGACCCGGTTAACAACTGCTTTGCTGGAGGAACGGTAACGCTGAGCCCCGATTCAGTTAACTCTGCTGATGCACTGCCGGTTACATAAAAACGATTGTTTGATTTGATCAGATGTTTGTATTCATGGTCAATCAATACATCCATAAATACTTCGTGTTGTGATTTTTTATCTTCCTTAACTAGGCCCACTTTGATGATTGAACCAACAACGATGCCTTTATAAAGTACATTGGCACCGCTATCTAGGCCAAACGAATTGTCGGACACCAACCGAATCGCGATAGACTTTTCTTGCTGTTGGTTAAACACGTTTTTACGAATCGCAGTAAAGCGGCGAGAGCGTTCACCCGCGCCCGGCACGATCGTTAAGAAGTTTCCTCGCACTAAATTAGCAATGTTTTCAACACCAGAAAGGGACACCTTTGCTTCTTCTAAGACAAATCGAGTACCTGTCGTCAGCATGTCACTAAAAGCGGGTTGAATTGCCGCTGACGCCAATATCACTTCTCGACCTTCGGAAAGGCTCAAGTCCGTAACTTGGCCAATTTCAATTCCGCGATACATAATTGGAGCGCCTTCTCCGCTGATCTTGCTGTCATCAGGTAGGACGATTTTAACCGCGATGCCTCGACCAGCAGTTTTCAAATCTTTATACAAACGGAACTCGGTGTTCTCTTCTACAGGCTCACCATCATCCGGAGAGTCGACGGCGATGGCGCCACCTAGTAAGGCACTCATGCTTTCTAGTCTTACATCGACACCTTCAAAACCGATGCTGGCACCAATTCCACTGACGTTCCAGAATCGACTGCGGTTGTTAATGATATGTCGGTATTGATCCTGAATGTTGGCCTGAATAGTGATAGATTTTGCATCTTCATCTAGCTGGTAACTGTACACTTCACCGATTGGGATTTTCTTATAAACAATTTGAGAGCCAACCGATACACCACCTAAATCACGGCTTTTGAGCTTAATATTCAAACCTTGAGAAACGCGTAAATCTGTTGGAGCAGAGTCTAACGCATGGAATGTTGTCTCAAACTCTTGACCATCTCCGGGTTGAATCGAGATGTAGTTACCTGAGACGAGCGCATCCAGTCCGGAAACCCCCGTTAGGCTAGCTGTTGGTTTTACTAACCAAAAGCGTGTTTTATCGTTCAGTAACTTTGCAGCTTCAGGATAGATATCAGCATCGACATAAATACTGCCGAGATCTTCGGTGAGGTTAATGTCTCTTACCATGCCGACTTCTAATCCTTGGTAACGGATAGTGGTTCGGCCGGCGACAAGACCAGCGGCATCAGAAAAATAGATTTGCACTCGTTGTCCTGCATCGTGTATCGACTTCACAACAAGCCAGCCAGCTAAGACCATGGTCAAAATTGGCAACAGCCAAAGAGGAGATATGCCTTTACTCCGCTTTACATCTGGTACGTATGACGTTTGAGAACTGTTCTGATCACTCATTCATTGACTCTTTTTCTGATTGTTTTGGGTTTGTTTGGTCCCAGATTAGCCTTGGATCAATACTTTCTGCTGCAAGCATGGTCAACACTACGACAACACCAAATGCTACGGCGCCATATCCTGGTGTGAAATCCAGTATCTGACCACGATCGACTAACGTCATCATGATAGAAATAACAAACAAATCCATCACAGACCATTTACCGATCCATTTAACAACAAAGTAAACCATCATTCGTTGTCTCTTAAACACCGAACGTTTGAATTGGATGCAAAGCATGATGTAGGCGAGCCCAAGTATTTTAATCACCGGGACAACGATACTCGCAACAAAAATGATCGCAGCGATTCCATACATGCCGCTTTTTACCAAACCAGCCACGCCTGAAAAAATAGTGTCCTCCAAACGCTTACCATTGGTAAGCAAGATGGAAATAGGGATCAGGTTAGCAGGGAAGATGGCGACCGTTGCTGCGATGAGGTAAGCCCATGTTTTCTGAATGGAGTTTGGCTTGCGATGATATAACTCGTGATGACAACGCTGGCAATGGTCACCTTCAGGCTGGGACAAGTGGCATTCATGGCAATGCACATCTTTATGCTCAAAAGCATATAAACTTTCTGGTTTCCAAGCTTCCCAATAACGACGCACGCTGATTCTTGAAACTAACAAAACGGTAAATATCTGCAAAAGAACCAGACCAATTAACCCTGGACCGACGAAAATGTCGGAATAATCTTGGAGTTTAAAACAGGAAATGGCGATGCTAACTAAGAACACATCCAACATAACCCAATGCTTCAAATGTTGAATTAGCCACAGTGAGATACGAAGCCCACGGAACCATCGTTGATGTAAAGAAATATGCGCCGTTACCACTGAAACACAAACCGTCAGTGGCGCTAGAGAGCTACAAAATAGAATGAGCAATGAAAGAAGAACAAATCCTTCTTCCATCAATGTGATCATCCCTGAAGGCAGGGTTGCCGGAATCATCACACCAAAGAGTCGGATGCTAATAAAGTTAAAAAAGTGCGATGGAATAAATAGTAGGATACAGGTTATCGCGACGGCTAGATTACCAGAGAGGCTAGGGCTACCTCCGCGATATAATTGTGTACCACAACGAGGGCAGTGTGCATTTTTGCCATGGGGTAAGTCGACGATGTCGACAGGCAATTCACAACCTTGGCACAGACGTACGTTATTGGGTTGCATGGCGTGCTTAGACAGAGAGGTCATAACGACCTCTCTAGCTTGAACGATTTAAGCGTGGGACTGTATGCCCCCATATAAGGTTTGATATAAGCCTTCTTGCTCAACTAACTCACCATGAGTACCTGTTTGCGTCACTTTCCCATCTTCAAGCACGTAGATCAAATCGGCTTGTTTAACAGCGGATAGTCGGTGCGCAACGATTAATGTTGTTCTACCACGTAAGAACTCGGTCAGTGCTTTGTGTAAAGCCGCTTCAGTAGCGGTATCTAGCGCAGACGTGGCTTCGTCTAAAATAACAAATTGAGGATTACTCAGCACCATTCTAGCAATGGCAAGCCGTTGTCGTTGACCTCCTGACAAACGAATGCCATTACGACCAACTTGAGTATCCAAGCCGTGGTTCAGTTGAGAAATAACATCTTGCAGCTGAGCCACTTCAAGCGCACGCCAAAGTGACATTTCGTCAAAATCCCCACCAAGCGTTAGATTATGCCTCAAGGTGTCGTTAAATAGTATAGGTTGCTGTAATACCACGGCAATTTTGTCGCGAATTACTTCAAAACCAATATCTTCTGTTAATTCATCATTAAAGCGAATGCTACCGGAGTTTTGACGGTAAACCCCAATAAGTAATTGTATCAAGGTTGACTTACCACCGCCGCTTGCGCCAACTAACGCCACTTTCTTTCCTGCCGGCATATGTAAAGAAAGATTATCTAGGACTTTGTTTTCATTATTGTAAGAGAAATTAATGTTTTCTACTTTAACGTCAACTTCTCTACCTTCTTTGAAAGGATTTACCTTAGGAACCGGTCTCTGCTCTTCTTCTAACTCTAATAAGTCGTTGATGCGTTTTAATGCGGCTTTAGCGCTGTACCAAGAAAACTGAATCCCAAGCAACTCTTGAACAGGAGAAAGCATGAACCATAGGTAACCAAAAACGGCAAATATTTGGCCAATAGTAAGGTCACTGAACATGACCATTAACATTGCGACAGCTCTGAATAATTCAAAGCCGATCAAAAAGAGAAGAAAAGAAACGCGACCAGCCGCTTCAGATTGCCAAGCATACTTGTCTGCATCAACGCGAACTTGGTTCGCACTGTCTTTGAGTTGTTGGAGGAATTCTCGCTCTTTATTGGCTGCGCGTAGTTGGTAGATTCCATCTAATGTTTCAACCAAACGGTTTTGGAAAATTTCAAAAGAATGATTTTCCTTCCGTTTCAGATGTTTAACCATACTGCCTAGTTTACGTGAGAAGTAAATGACAATAGGGTTAACTAACAGGATAAACAGACCAAGTCGCCAATCGAGCCAAAGTAGAACGATAGCAGTACCAATAACAGTCAGAAAACTGATAACGAATTTTGCTAACGTAGAACCAATAAATTTATCAATGGTCTCAATGTCAGTGATAAGGTGTGCGTTGATTCCTCCGCTACCTTTGGTTTCGTATTGTCGGATGCTGATACGGCCGAGTTTGTCGATCATTTTACTGCGCATCTCAAACGTGATGGTTTTTGAAACAAGCGTAAATTGTCGGCTTTGAAGGATATTTAATCCTTGGCTCGCAGCTCGCATAAGAACAACCAAGAACAGGGTGAAGAAAATATAGCCTGTCGGAGTGTGCCACGCTTCAGGGAGAATGGCATTCATGGCGTCTAAGCCTTTTGCAGGTTGGTCCAATAAGACCTCATCAACCATCAAAGGCATGAGGAGGGGAATTGGAACACTAATCAAGGTTGCAAGCACCGCTATCAAGTTCGCTATGATCAGCTTGGACTTGTGCTTTTTTACTTGTGTTATCAACCAAGAACGGCTAATAGTGTCATTTTTCAGAAGCATTGTAATTGAGAATAAGTCCTATTATAAAGTAGGGCTGCATTTTAGCGCCATACATTGAGAATGGAAGCTTTTATAGTAAGTAGGAAGTTAATATGAACTTAGAACAATACCAAAGACTAACCAAACAAGCTGTTGCTCTAATTGAGTCTGAACCAGACTTTATTGCGAACCTAGCAAACTTGAGCTCATTGCTTTTCATGGAACTTGACGATCTTAACTGGGCAGGCTTTTACCTAACAAAAGGTGAAGAGCTTGTTCTTGGTCCGTTCCAAGGAAAACCAGCTTGTGTTCGTATCCCAATGGGTCGAGGCGTCTGCGGTACTGCTGCACAAACTAATACTATACAAAGAGTATACGACGTTCACGAATTTGAGGGGCATATTGCGTGCGATGCAGCGAGCAATTCAGAAATTGTGATTCCATTTTCTATTAATGGAAAGGTGGTTGGTGTACTTGATATTGATAGTCCAAGTATTGGCCGATTTAATGAAACAGACGAAGAAGGTCTCACTCATTTCATGGTTGAAGTAGAAAAGCTGCTTAATTCACACGCGAACGACGCATAAATTAGCCTTCGAGTGTGGTTTTTCCTTGGCATGTCACTATAATACGAGAATATTTTTTCTTAATGCTCGCGGAAATCCGCTCAAATCAGGACCCCTCATGACTGAAAAGTTAAAAAACAGCAAAGAAGTTATTGCATATATTGCTGAATGTTTCCCTAAGTGCTTTACTTTAGAAGGTGAAGCAAAACCTCTGAAAATTGGTATTTTTCAAGATCTTGCGGAACGTCTAAATGAAGACGAAAAAGTAAGCAAAACACAGCTTCGTGCAGCGTTAAGACAGTACACTTCATCATGGCGTTACCTACACGGTGTAAAACCAGGTGCAGTACGTGTAGACCTAGATGGCAACCCTTGTGGTGAGCTAGAAGAAGAGCACGTTGAACACGCGAAAGCGACACTTGCAGAAAGCAAGGCGAAAGTTCAGGCTCGTCGTAAAGAACAAGCACAAAAAGCTCGTGAAGAGGGTAAGGCGAAAGCGAAACCTGCGGCTAAAAAGCCTCAACAGCCTCGTCGTACTAATAAACCAAAAGTACAAAAACCAACTAAGCCTGTAGAAACGCGCGCTCTAAATGCTGATGAAATCACAGTAGGTAACGCAGTTAACGTGAACATGGGCAAAGGAAACATGGCAGCGACCATTGTTGAAATCAATAAGGATGATGTACGTGTTCAACTTGCTAACGGCCTACAAATGGTTGTGAAAGCGGAGCACTTGCGCGCATAAAGGAGATACTCCTACGCATGAATTGCCGTTCAAAAGTGACCCTGATTGCTGCTAGCTTATGGCTAGCAGCATCAGCTCAGGCTCTTGAAGCCAAACTACATAAAGATGACCTGCCGGTTCTTTCTCCTGAAGTTCAGCATGAAACAGCTAGCAAACGAGTCACCTCGCGATTTACCCGCTCTCATTATAAGCACTTCAGCCTCAATGATGATTTCTCTAAAGCGATCTTTGAACGCTATGTAGAGTTGCTTGATTACAATAGAAATATTTTCACTCAAGCAGACATCGATTCATTTAAAAATTGGTCAGTCGAGCTTGATGATCAGCTTAAATCGGGCAACAACCAAATTGCTTTTGATGTTTACAACCTCTCAATGCAGAAGCGTTTCGATCGTTTTGCTTATGCGTTAACTCTACTCGATGAAGAGATCAAGTTTGATACCGATGACGAGATAGAGTTAGACCGCTCTGAGGCCGCATGGCCAAAAGACGAAGCAGAGCTCAACGAGTTGTGGCGCAAGCGTGTGAAATATGACGCGTTAAATCTGAAACTGACTGGCAAAGAGTGGCCAGAGATTAAAGAAGTTTTAGAGAAGCGTTATAACAACGCGATGAAGCGCATCACACAGACCAACAATGAAGACGCATTTCAGTTGTATATGAATGCCTTCGCGCGACAGGTTGACCCTCATACAAGCTACCTTTCTCCACGTAATGCCGAGCAATTCCAATCGGAAATGAACCTTTCTCTAGAAGGCATCGGCGCCGTTTTGCAAATGACAGACGATTACACAGTAATTCGTTCACTTGTTGTTGGCGGTCCGGCATCAAAGAGTAAGCAACTTGGTGAAGGGGACCGAATCACTGGTGTTGGACAAGACGGTGAAGAAATTGTCGACGTGATCGGTTGGCGTCTGGATGATGTTGTTCAGTTAATCAAAGGCCCTAAAGGCACAAAGGTTAATCTACAGATCTTGCCAGAAGGTAACGATGCAAAGAGTTACATTGTCACAATTGTTCGTGACAAAGTTCGCTTAGAAGATCGTGCAGTTAAGTCAGAAATCATCGAAAAAGACGGTAAGAAGATTGGTATTTTAGAAGTACCAAGTTTCTACGTCGGCTTATCGAAAGACACCGATAAATTACTAGCTGAGTTGAAAACCAAAAACGTTGACGGCGTAATCGTTGATCTACGCAACAATGGCGGTGGTGCGCTAACAGAAGCAACGGCATTGACAGGTTTATTCATTAAAGAAGGTCCTGTAGTTCAAGTTCGTGACAGCTATGGCCGCATCAAGGTGAATGCCGATACCGATGGAAAAGTGAGTTATGATGGCCCATTGACGGTGTTGATTAACCGCTACAGTGCTTCAGCATCTGAAATTTTTGCAGCGGCAATGCAAGATTATAATCGTGCAATCATCTTAGGTGAAAACTCTTTCGGTAAAGGTACAGTTCAGCAACATCGTTCACTGAATCATATTTACGATCTTTTCGATAAAGAGCTAGGTTATGTTCAGTACACGATTCAGAAGTTTTATCGTATTGACGGTGGAAGTACGCAAAATCGTGGTGTTGCACCAGATATTTCGTACCCAACGCCAATAGAGGCTTCTGAAACAGGTGAAAGTGTTGAAGACAATGCTTTACCTTGGGATCAGATTGATAAAGCACAATATCAAACGTTTCCAAGTAACGACGCCTTAGTTGAAAAACTTACTGCTCTTCATAACAAGCGTATTTCTGATGAAATGGAGTTCCGCTTTATCAATGAAGACATCGAGAAATATCGTAAAGAAAAAGACGATAATACTTTGTCTTTGAACGAAAAAGTTCGTAAAGCTGAATCGGATAAAGCGGAAGCCCTTCGATTACAACGCATAAATGAACGTCAAGTTGCTTTGGGTAAAAAAGCATTCAAAACATTGGATGACATACCAAAAGACTACGAGGCTCCTGATGTTTATTTAGATGAGTCTGTCGCGATTATGGTCGATCTACTTAAGCAGGAAAATCAGTCATAATAACTGGCAATTTAGAATAAAAAGAGTGAGTCTTTCAGATTCACTCTTTTTTTATGCCTTTTTGTCTTCCGCTGTCTCGATATCGAGCAAGATATTCGCTTATTTTCCCCCAATAATTTACGTGATCTACATCTAAAATTTCGCGAAAGTGAGGACTACTGGCTAAGCTAAAAGAAAACGATAAGGATGCCGATATGAAGTGGTTCTTTATTTTACTTAGCTTTTGCTGCTTTAGTGTGTTTGGTGGAGAAAACACCAGAGAAGATGAATTAAGTCACTTTGACACGCCGTTTCTCATCGGAGACTGGTATTTGATGAACCCAAACCCCGAAGAGTCGGCTGAAAACTTTCGTGCGATCAAACTCTCATTAGGTTCTGACTACAGCTTTTCTATTGATATTCAAAAGAAAGACTATTCCGTTGACCATTGGGAAGGGCTGTATAACGCAAATGAAGACACCATCGTTCTTGGTTTAAACACCGACGAGCCTCAAATTTATGCCTATCGCAACAACCATAATACGCTTGATCTTAATGGTGTAACGTTCACTAAAGGATTATCTAATTCACTTGCAGGTATTTGGTCTAGCTCTCACGTATCTGGCGACGGTCTTGTGGCCAACAACATTAATCAGATGGATTTGATACTTCAACCTGATTTCGTATTCATGTTTAGGGTTTCGAACGAAGAAGGGGATGAGTCCATCAAACAAGGTGTGTTTTACACAGAAGATGAGTTTTTGGTTCTGCTGTATGAAAATGGCGAGCATGGAACCACGTATAAGCTCAACAAGAATGAGCTAACGATCGAAGATTCCAATGGTGATATGTACGCCGTACTCAATAGAGTTACGCCATGATGCCTTTAACATGCGCCAAATTACGCGTGCGTACGGTAAGTCATTAATGTTGTTTAAAGGTTAATCAAAAAACGGAGCTAGAGCACTAAAAGCTCCGTTTTTTGATGTAAAGACTTGTATTCTGATACCACAACCCCTACAAATAGCTTATATAGTGATACCAGAAATGCATTTTTGATCATGCAGTCTGGTATTTTTGTTGTTCGACATACAAGGATTTATGCTCATGTCTCAAGCTCCCCTGGCCAAATATCGTAAAGATTATAAAGAGCCATCTCATGCGATTACTGATATCGATCTTACTTTTGATCTATATGACAATGACACAATCGTTACGGCGGTATCAAAAGTTGCTCAAAAAGGCGATACAACAACGCTAGAACTCGATGGCGAAGGGCTTGAGCTACGCGCTGTAAAAGTAAATGGTGAGGATTGGGCTCATCACGAGGTGAAGGAGTCATCGCTGGTACTGACCGATCTTCCATCCGAGTTTGAACTTGAAATCGTCACCAAAATTGATCCTGAAGCGAATACAGCACTCGAAGGTTTGTACAAATCAGGCGGCGCATTTTGTACTCAGTGTGAGGCTGAGGGCTTCCGCCGTATCACGTACTATCTAGACCGTCCGGATGTTCTAGCAAAATACACAACAAAAGTGATCGCAGATAAAGCGGCTTACCCATATTTGCTGAGCAATGGTAACCGAATTGCAGAAGGTGATGCAGAGAACGGTCGTCATTGGGTTCAATGGCAGGATCCGCATCCAAAACCAGCTTACTTGTTCGCCCTTGTTGCAGGCGACTTTGATGTATTGCGTGACAAATATACAACGATGTCAGGTCGCAGTGTTGATTTAGAAATCTTTGTTGATAAAGGTAACCTAGATCGTGCAGGCCATGCGATGACATCTTTGATCAACTCGATGAAGTGGGATGAGGAACGCTTTGGCCTGGAATACGATCTGGATATTTACATGATCGTTGCTGTTGATTTCTTCAACATGGGTGCAATGGAAAACAAAGGCTTGAACATTTTTAACTCAAAATATGTGCTGGCGAACGATCAAACTGCGACAGATCGTGATTATTTAGGCATCGAAGCTGTGATCGGTCATGAGTACTTCCACAATTGGACTGGAAACCGTGTCACTTGTCGTGACTGGTTCCAACTAAGTCTAAAAGAAGGCTTAACCGTATTCCGTGACCAAGAATTCTCTTCTGACTTAGGCTCTCGTGCTGATAACCGTATTGATAACGTACGTATTATTCGTGGTCCTCAATTTGCGGAAGATGCAAGCCCAATGTCTCACCCGATTCGTCCTGACAAAGTCATTGAGATGAATAACTTCTACACGCTAACGGTGTATGAAAAGGGCAGCGAAGTTATTCGTATGTACCATACACTCCTTGGCGAAGAGGGCTTCCAAAGAGGAATGAAACTTTATTTTGAACGTCACGATGGTACCGCCGCGACGTGTGAAGACTTTGTTTCTGCAATGGAAGATGCCACCGGTGTTGATTTAAAACAGTTCCGTCTGTGGTACAGCCAATCGGGTACACCAACGCTGCGCGTAAATAGCGAATACAACGCTGATGCAAAAACTTACGCACTAACGGTAGAGCAATTTACGGAGCCGACGCAAGACCAAGCAGAAAAACAAGCGCTGCATATCCCGTTCGATATCGAGTTGTATGATTCGAAAGGTCAAGTTATCCCATTGATGAGTAACGGTGAATCTGTTCATAACGTGCTGGATATTAAACAAGGTAAGCAAACGTTCGTATTTGAAAATGTCGAAGAACAGCCAGTGCCATCTTTGTTGCGTGAATTCTCGGCACCAGTCAAATTAGAATACGATTACAGCGATGACGAGTTAGTCTTCTTGATGAAGCACGCAACGAACGATTTTGCTCGATGGGACGCTAGCCAAATGCTATTGGCTAAATACATTCGTCAGAATGTGAAAAACGTTCAAGCGGGACAAGAAGTATCGCTTTCTGAAGGTGTGATAGATGCTTTCCGCGGTGTGCTGTTGGATGAAACGCTTGAGCCAGCTTTCATTGCTCAAGTTTTCTCTATGCCTTCAATCAATGAGATTACTGGTTGGTACCAGCAAATTGATATCGATGCCGTAGACAAAGTGCTAAACAGCATTACAGTGTCACTTTCTAAGGAATTAGAAGATGAGCTAAGTGCGACTTATCACACGCTTAAGCAAACAGAGTATACGATCGACCATGCTGCTATTGGCAAGCGTGCTTTACGTAACCGTTGCCTTCAGTACCTAGCATATACGGAAAAAGGTAATGATTTAGTCAACGCGCAGTACGCATCTGCAAATAACATGACAGACACGATTGCTGCGATGAGTGCCGCAAATAACGCTCAGCTCGAGTGTCGTGAAGCACTTATGGCTGATTATAGCGATAAATGGAAGCACGATGGTTTGGTTATGGATAAGTGGTTTGCACTTCAAGGTAGCAATCCTGCAGAGGATGCTCTTGAAAAAGTAAAAGCAACCATGAACCACGAAGCATTTAGTTTGAAAAATCCGAACCGTACGCGCAGCTTAATTGGCTCGTTCTTAAGTGCGAACCCTGTACGTTTCCATGATAAATCCGGTGTAGGTTACCAATTTGCCGGTGAAATTCTTCGCCAACTAAATGATTCGAACCCACAAGTAGCTTCTCGAATGATTGATCCTTTGCTTAAGTTCCGTAAATACGATGAAGCTCGCCAAGCAATGATTCGTGCAGAACTTGAAAAGCTCAAAGCAATGGATAATCTTGCTAAAGATCTATTCGAAAAAGTGACTAAAGCACTAGACGAATAGTAAACAACACAATAGGGTGGTCATTAAGGCCACCTTATTTGTTTATGTCACTTAGTTTTCACTTCATGAACTATTACTACTTCAATCTCAACATTTCATATCAAACGTTTTTATCTCATTATTCTGGTGCGGCAAGTGTTGTTCAAGTTGTCACACACAACGGTTTGCGTTTGCAGTTACCCGCCGCGAGATTTAGACCATTTCTTAGTCAATTGGGCGTTAGAGGCCAGTTTAGACTAACAACTGACCAAAATAATAAGTTTCTTAAGTTAGAAACTCTGTGATGTATTGTATTTGCAGAGAGTTAAATAGGAATCTTAGTCACAGAATCGGACATTTCACCTCTTACCACTACGATTAGTTGTTAAACATTTGTAATTATGCTTTTACAATGGGCACATGCATTACCTATGCTTAGTTTCTAAGGTAACAACCTAGCTACTAAGTCCCCCTACAAAACAACAATTCTAATGTGGAGTGTGAATATGACCGCGCGTGAAAATGTAGTGCCGGTTCTGCTTGAAAAGGTTTACCAACTGATTCAAGACAAACTCGAGCTTTCTCACCAAACGCTTGTAACTAAACTTGCTCAACACTTATTCAGTAACATTGCTGATGATGATCTAATTCAGCGAAACGAATCCGACCTTTATGGTGCTGTCGTTAGCCTTTGGCACCATATCAATGAAAAAAAACCAGAAGAGATTTCGGTTCGAGTATTTAACCCGACCGTAAGTCGTCAAGGCTGGCAATCCACACACACAATCGTAGAAATTGTTGTTCCAGATAGTCCATTCTTAGTGGACTCAGTCAAAATGGCTTTAGCACGTTTGGATCTTGTTTGTCACCTAATGTTGAATAACCCAACACAGATTCAGCGTGATAAAAAAGGCCAAGTTACAGACGTAAACGGTGAGGGTGGTGTTCTTCAATCACTTTTCCACATAGAGGTAGACCGCCTTACTAGTAAAGACGAGATGCAAGCGCTTAAAGAAGAGCTGTTAAGAATTCTATCTGATACTCGCTTAGTCGTTGATGACTGGAAGCAGATGGTTGATAAGCTTAAGTTTGTTACTGATGAACTTGAGAAAAATAAAGATCGTGTTTCTATCCAAACTGATCGTATGGATGAAACGATCGCATTTCTTCGTTGGCTAGAAGATCATAACTTTACCTTTATGGGTTATAAAGATTATGACTTAAAAGAGGTCAATGGTGATACCGAACTTGTTCCTGCTAAAGAAAAAGGACTAGGTCTGTTTGCTGATGACAAGCGCGTGCGTAGCGTCAAGCTCTCTGAATTATCAGATTCAGCGCGATTAGAAGCGAAAAAACCATACGCTCTGATCATCACCAAAGGTAACAAAGCATCTCGTATCCACCGTCCAGCTTATACTGATTACATCGGTATTAAGAAGTTTGATGAAAACGGTAAAGTAATAGGTGAGCATCGCTTTACTGGTTTATATACCTCCGCCGTTTACAACCAAGCGGTACAAAGTATTCCTTTGATCCGTGAAAAAGTTGACCGTATCCTTGAAGCAAGTGGATACCGTCACGGATCATACTCATACAAAGCATTGCACAATATCTTAGAAAACTACCCACGCGACGAGTTGCTTCAAGCTAATGAAGAAGAGCTGCTTGAGGTGGGAATGGGTGTTGTACAAATGCAAGATCGTGACTTGCTGCGTTTGTTTGTTCGTAAAGACCCATTTGGTCGTTTCTTCAGTTGCATGGTTTATGTCACTAAAGATCGTTACAACACAGAATTGCGTCGTCAAACTCAACGCATTCTTAAGCAGTACTTTGGTTGCGAGCAAGAGGTTGAATTTACAACGTACTTCTCAGAAAGCCCACTAGCGAGAACACATTACATTGTTCGTGTAGACAATAACAACATTGACGTAGACGTGAAAAAGATCGAGCAAAATCTAATGGAAGTTTCTACCTCTTGGGATGACAGACTAAAAGAATCCATCATTGCTAACTTTGGTGAAAGCAAAGGCCTTCCTCTTTCAAAAGAATATATGAGTGCGTTCCCTCGCTCATACAAAGAGGACATGATGCCAGGTTCTGCGGTTGCAGATATCGAGCGCTTAGAAGCGTTAAGTGATGATAATAAACTTGGCATGTTGTTCTACCGACCTCAAGAAGAGGGTGCAGATTCCAAAGCTGTCCGCTTAAAGTTATACCATCGCGATGAACCAATTCACCTTTCTGACGTAATGCCGATGTTGGAAAACCTTGGTTTGCGTGTGATTGGCGAATCGCCATATGAGATCGAGAAAAACAACGGGCAGACTTTCTGGATCCTTGACTTCTCTATGCTGCATAAGAGCGAGAAAACCGTTGACCTTCGTGAAGCTCGTGACCGTTTCCAACAAGCATTTGCTGCCATTTGGGCGGGTAATCTTGAAAGTGATGGTTTCAACCGATTGTTATTAGGTGCGTCTTTATCTGGCCGTGAGATTTCCATTCTTCGCGCTTACGCACGATACATGCGCCAAGTCGGCTTCCCATTCAGTCAGCAGTACATCGAAGATACGCTAAGCCACTACCCAGACTTAGCGACAGGTCTAGTCAAGCTGTTCACCAAGCGATTTGATCCGAAACACAAAGGCAGCGAGAAAGGCCAAAACGATCTAATTAAAAAGCTAACAGAGCAGTTGGATCGTGTAGAGAGCTTGGATGATGATCGTATTATTCGTCGTTATATTGAAATGATCATGGCGACGCTTCGTACCAACTACTACCAAGTAGACGAGAATAAGCAGCCTAAGCCTTGGTTATCTTTGAAAATGAAGCCAAGTGATATTCCTGAGATTCCGCAGCCTGTGCCTGCATTCGAGATCTTTGTTTACGCACCAGATATTGAAGGTGTTCACCTTCGTGGTGGAAAAGTGGCTCGTGGTGGTTTGCGTTGGTCAGATCGTCAAGAAGACTTCCGTACGGAGATTCTTGGCTTAGTGAAAGCGCAACAGGTTAAGAACACTGTAATTGTACCAGTGGGTGCAAAAGGCGGCTTCGTTTGTAAACGCCAGCCATCTCTCACCACTCGTGATGAAATTTTTGCGGAAGGTCAGCGTTGTTACAAACGCTTTATCCGTGCACTGCTTGATGTGTCAGATAACATCATTGAAGGAGAAGTAGTACCACCACAAAACGTTGTTCGTCACGATGAAGATGACCCATACCTAGTAGTGGCTGCCGATAAAGGCACAGCAACCTTCTCAGATTTGGCAAACTCTGTTTCTGCAGAATACAACTTCTGGCTAGGCGACGCATTCGCTTCAGGTGGTTCAAACGGTTACGATCACAAAGCAATGGGTATCACCGCAAAAGGTGGTTGGGAATCTGTTAAGCGTCATTTCCGTGAAATGGGCATCAACTGTCAGACCACTGATTTTACTGCAATCGGTGTAGGTGATATGGCAGGTGACGTGTTCGGTAACGGTATGCTGTTATCGAAGCATATTCGATTGCAAGCTGCGTTTAACCACATGCACATCTTTATTGATCCAAATCCAGATTCAGCCAGCAGCTGGGAAGAGCGTAACCGCTTGTTTAATCTGCCAAGATCAAGCTGGGAAGATTACAACAAAGACTTGATCTCTCAAGGTGGTGGCATCTTCTCTCGTCGATCAAAATCGATCCAGTTGACGCCAGAAATTCAGAAAATGTTAGGTACGAAGAAAGCATCTTTAGCGCCTAACGATCTGATAAAGATGATCTTGAAAATGAAAGTCGATCTTCTTTGGAATGGTGGTATCGGCACTTACGTTAAATCATCGACAGAAACTCATACAGATGTTGGTGACCGTGCTAACGACATGCTGCGCATTGACGGCCGTGACTTAAGAGCCAAAGTGGTTGGCGAAGGTGGTAACTTGGGTATGACTCAGCTTGGTCGTATCGAATACGCACTAACTGGCGGTCGAGTGAACACGGACTTCGTTGATAACGTAGGTGGCGTTGACTGTTCGGATAATGAAGTCAACATCAAGATCTTCCTCAATGGACTGGTTTCAAATGGCGATCTTACGGTTAAGCAACGTAACCAAATTCTAGAGTCTATGGAAGACGAAGTGGGTGAAATTGTCTTGGATGATGCTTACCGTCAGTCGGAGTCGATCTCTGTTACTGAACAGCAAGGTGTTGGCATTGTTAAGGAGCAAATTCGATTCATCCACACTATGGAGAAAGCAGGGTACTTGGACCGTGCTCTCGAATACATTCCTGATGATGAAACGCTAATCGAGCGTGAAAAACAGGGACTAGGTCTGACTCGCCCTGAGCTATCAGTGTTAGTTGCCTACGGTAAAATGGTACTTAAACAGCAACTTGTTACGGATGAAATCGCAAATGATGAATTCCATGCAAAACAACTTGTTGAATATTTCCCAAGTGCGTTACGACGTAACTATAAAGATCAAATGGTTAATCACCCACTGCGAGCTGAAATTATCGCTACAGCATTGGCTAACCAGATGGTTAATGAAATGGGCTGTAACTTCGTTACTCGTTTGCAAGAAGAAACTGGTGCAAGTGTTGTCGATATTGCCAACGCTTACAGTGCGGCTAGAGAAATCTTTGATTTAGAAGAAATCCTCAAGCAAACTCGCAAACTTGATAACGTTGCGACAGCGCAAGCTCAATACGAAATTATGTTTTACGTGCGCCGAGCACTGCGTCGAATTGCACGCTGGTTGCTTCGTAACCGTAGCGGCAAATGCACGGTCGGTGAGTTGATTGCTATCTACAAGCAAGATGTCAATGTTATTACTGAAACCCTAGACACTATGTTAGTTGAGTCTGAAGTTGAAGAACACAATGAGTTGGCTCAAGGTTGGATAGAGAAAGGGGTTGAAGAGAAACTCGCTCACCAAGTTGCCCGCTTATCAAGCTTACAATCTGCACTGGATATTTCATCAGTAGCAAGTGAAACAGGTAAAACGGTTGAGCAAGCATCGAAACTCTACTTTAACTTGGGTGACCGTTTATCGTTGCATTGGTTCTTGAAGCAAATTAATAGCCAAGCCGTTGATAACAACTGGCAAGCACTTGCAAGAGCGGCATTCCGTGAAGATCTGGACTGGCAACAACGTCAACTTACCGCTCAGGTACTGACTTGTGGCTGCTCAACCGAAGAGCTTGACGTGATGGCTGCGTTAGAAGATTGGATTGAAACTAACGAGCAATCGTTGCACCGCTGGGAGAGTATCTTAAACGAGTTCAAAGTTGGCTCAGTACACGAATTTGCTAAGTTCTCTGTAGCACTTCGAGAGCTAGTACTTTTAAACCTCAACTGCTCATCGAAAGAGTAGTGGAATAATCAAGTCATAAGTAAAAGCCTCGTTATTTAACGGGGCTTTTTATTATCTATTATTCACATTTGGAACGAAAATAGTTACATTGTCACATTGAATTGAAATTAAAACAGAGTGAAATCGATTGCTTTTAAGCGGTTAGTTACGATTTTTATCGCAGAAACTTGATTGTAATTGTTTGTTTTATATTTAAAAATCTTATAAAGATATAGGTTTTTACTTATTACGTTCATTTTCATTGAATTACGATGAAAAACGGTAAATAATATTGTCCCGTTTATACGGGGCTTTTTTCTTTCGGAGGCACAATGCTTTACCGTCTAGCCAGAACTGGCTTTTTCCAACTCGATGCCGAGAAGGCACATGATCTTGCAATCAAGAACTTCCAACGCTTTAACGGCACACCACTTGATCTCTTTTACCGCCAACAGTTACCAACTCGTCCAGTTGAGTGTATGGGTCTAACATTCCGTAACCCTGTTGGTCTTGCGGCTGGTTTAGATAAAAACGGCGAATGTATTGAAGCATTTGATGCCATGGGCTTTGGCTTTGTCGAAGTCGGCACTGTAACGCCACGACCACAACCAGGTAATGATAAACCACGCTTATTCCGTTTAGTGGAAGCAGAAGGGATCATCAACCGCATGGGCTTTAATAACCTAGGCGTTGATAATTTGATCGAGAATGTTAAACGAGCAAAATTCAATTGTGTTCTCGGAATTAATATCGGTAAAAATAAAGATACGCCAATTGAGAAAGGGGCAGAGGACTACCTGATTTGTATGGAAAAAGTGTATGAGTATGCTGGCTATATTGCAGTAAACATCTCATCGCCAAACACTCCAGGTCTTCGTTCACTTCAATATGGTGAAGCGCTTGATGAACTGCTTTCCGAATTAAAAGCGAAACAAGCGGAGTTATCAGAGAAGTACAACAAGTATGTCCCGTTAGCATTAAAGATTGCGCCAGATTTAAGTGACGATGAAATCTGCCAAATCTGCGATTCTTTATTGAAAAACAATATAGATGGTGTGATCGCGACTAACACAACTTTGGATCGCACGATCGTAGAAGGGATGAGACACGCCAATGAGGCAGGTGGCTTGAGTGGTCGCCCTGTGCAATCACGCTCTACGGAGGTCGTACGTAAGCTTCATGAAGAGCTTGGAGACAAACTTCCAATTATCGGTGTTGGTGGTGTAGATTCCTATGTTGCAGCCAAAGAAAAGATCATGGCAGGCGCTAAACTTGTTCAAGTCTACACTGGCTTTATTTACCACGGCCCAGGTCTCGTACGTGATATTGTTAAGAATCTTTAACACATACATCAAAAACTACTGAAAAATCAGTACCTGTTACATAAAAAAGAGGACTTTGTTTCCTCTTTTTTTTTATCCGTTCGTTTGTAGAATTTAAAAATCACGAGTAGGTAATTAAGCGTCTTACCTCTTTACCACTGATTTAACTAGTCAAGAGAGAACGGAATAATGCTTAAACCCAGCGACAAATGGAATTGGTATTTTGACGAGCAAAAAGCTTGCTTAATGCTGGATCTGGGGGAGGAAATGATTTTCCAAACCAATCTATCCCGAAAATTGTTGGTTAACTGTGCCTTCTCAAACAGTGAATTTACCGTTGATGACGCCAGCGCATTTCAAACGTTTAATGAGCGCATTCGTTGTCTCGATATCAGTGAATATCGCCAAGCTGAATTAACACTGTATTGTGTTGCTGCAAAGCGTTTTCATAAACCTGTACAGCCTAAGAGCTGGTTCTTCGATGCACAGTCCTCTGATTATGAACCTCAAGAAGGGGACATGGTCTTTCTCACAAATCAATATTCTGATGGTATGTTCATCGTTCTAGAACCAGGCGAAACATCGAGCTTATGTGCTTATGTTAACCAAGAAGCCTTTGTTCTTGATGGCAATAAGGCGCTTCAATTTGGGCAGCCGATTAAAGTAATGTATGATCGCATGGCTTGTGCAAACCACCTCTTTGCAATGACCCCTATGGCAATGGTGGGTTAAAGCGGTTTAATTTTTCTTTATTTCGTTCCTTTGTTTGCCTTAATCGACCTTATTGGGTCGATTTTTTTTGTCCTTTCCTCTGACACTCCAATCCGAAAGACCATGAAACTGTTTGTTTTCTATGCATGCAAACATGAAGCTGGTCACTTTTATTTTACTTATTTCAATTTGATTACTCCTTTAATTAGGCAACCTAGCGCCTAAAACAACCCTATTTATTCCCCTATAAAGGGCATTTGTAAGTAATTTACATCAACCAATCACGACTGGTATATACCAAAATGCATGTAAATAAGTATTCACTTCTTCTAAAGGAAACAAAATACGTTCATGAATGAAAAACATTCAAACTAAAGATGTTGAAAGTTTTAGATCATTTGAGTGGTGATGATTTGAACTAACGGGTGGGAAAATACCTTTAAAAACGAGGCATTGATCGTAAAGTCAGGTATAATTGAAGCCATTTTTTATCAGCGAAAGAACACTATGAATCAATATCTCGCGGTAACTTCAAATGGCATGGAAAATTTGCTTGTTGAAGAACTGACTAAACTAGGCATTGAAAATGCGAAACCAGTACAGGCAGGCGTAAAATTTAAAGCGACAAACGAACAGGTTTATCGCTGTTGTTTGTGGAGCCGTTTAGCGTCTCGATTTGTACGTGTTTTATCTGAGTTCACGTGTAACAACGACATGGACTTGTATCTATCCACTTCCACTATTAACTGGGTTAACCAATTTCATAGCTCTAAACGCTTTGTTGTGGACTTTAACGGCACAAACCGTGAGATTAGAAATAGCCAATACGGAGCTATGAAGGTCAAAGATGGCATCGTAGATTGCTTTGAGAATAAAGGCTTGCCACGTCCTAATATCAGCAAAGAACGCCCAGATATTCGTATTCACGTTCGTTTGCATAAAGATAAAGCGTTGCTTGGGATAGACATGGTAGGTAGTGGTCTTCATCAGCGTGGTTATCGACCAGAATCGGGTCGTGCGCCATTACGTGAAACGCTTGCTTCTGCGATTATCATGCGTTGTGGCTGGGATGGGCATCAACCATTACTCGATCCAATGTGTGGTTCTGGTACTTTGCTTATTGAAGCGGCAATGATGGCAGCCAACATGGCACCTGGCGTTAAGCGCAAACAATGGGGCTTCGAAGTTTTGGAAGACTTTGAACCGGAGACCTGGGCTGAGATTAAATCAGAGGCTAATGTTCAAGCTAGACGGGGTGTCAAGAAAGTTGACGCTAAGTTTTTTGGATTCGATAACGACCCCAAAGTATTAAAAGTCGCTCAAGAAAACGCCCGCAGAGCAGGTGTTGAAGAGTTGATTGAGTTTGCGCAAGGTGATGCTGCAACTATTACTCGTCCCGCAGGATTTGAACACGGTGTTATCGTTTCAAACCCACCTTACGGTGAGCGTCTAGGAACTGAGCCGGGGCTGATTGCGCTCTATACCGCATTCGGTGGACAGCTAAAATCTGAGTTTGGCGGATGTAAAGCATCTATCTTCTCGAGCTCAGACGAGCTCTTGAGTTGCCTTCGTATGCGCGCTGATAAACAGTTTAAATTGAACAACGGTGCGTTACCGTGTCACCAAAAGAACTACAGCATTGCCGAGCGCAGCGCTGATGAAGTTAAAGGTGCAGATACTAACGTTCAAATCGCACCAGACTTCTCAAACCGTTTGAAGAAAAACATTGGCAAGATTGGCAAGTGGGCTCGTAAAGAGAAACTAGACTGCTATCGTATCTACGATGCAGACCTTCCAGAATACAACGTAGCGATCGACGTGTACGGCGATCAAATTGTGATTCAAGAGTACGCAGCACCTAAGAACATCCCTGAAGAAAAAGCCAAGCGTCGTCTAACGGACATTATCCGTGCGACGATTCAGGTGACCGGTGTTGAAGCGAACAAAGTTGTACTGAAAGTTCGTGAGAAGCAGAAAGGTCGAAGCCAGTACCAAAAATTAGGTCAGGTATCAGAGACGCTCGAAGTAAACGAGTACGGTGTGAAGCTGATCGTGAACCTTCATGACTACCTAGACACAGGCCTGTTCTTGGATCATAAGATCACTCGTCGTCGTCTTGGCGAAATGGCACAGGGTAAAGATTTCCTTAACTTGTTTGCTTACACTGGTAGTGCAACAGTGCACGCTGCAGTTGGTGGTGCGCGTTCCACTACAACTGTCGATATGTCAAACACCTACTTGAACTGGGCGAAAGACAATATGCAGCTTAATGGCTGTGTAGGGCGCCAACATAAATATGAACAAGCGGACTGTTTGCAATGGCTAGAAAACGCAAAAGGTGAGTACGACTTGATCTTTATTGACCCACCTACGTTCTCTAACTCTAAGCGTATGGAAACATCATTCGATGTACAACGTGACCACATTAAGCTAATGAAGAACCTCAAACGTTTACTGAGAAGTGAAGGCACAATCGTATTTTCAAATAACAAACGTCACTTCAAGATGGATGAAGAATCACTCGCTGAATTGGGTTTGAAGGCTCAGAATATTTCTTCTCAAACGTTACCATTAGATTTTTCGCGTAATAAACAGATTCATAACTGTTGGCTAGTAACGCACGCGTAGTATAAACAAAAGGATTAATACGTGCTGATATTGTATAGCACGGAGGGATGCCATCTTTGTGAGATGGCATTTGCTCTAGTAGACCAAGTCGGTTTGGCCGAGCAAACAGATATCATTGATATTGCGTTCGATGATGTACTATTTTCTCGTTACGGCGTCATAATACCCGTATTAAAATATCAAGATTCTGAGTTGAACTGGCCGTTTGACTTAGAACAACTCACACATTGGTTGGATAATAATGGCATTACTTACCATTCATAACGCACAACTTGCATTTGGTGACCACCCATTGCTAGACAAAGCGGAGTTCGCTCTTCAAGAAAACGAACGCGTTTGTTTAGTTGGTCGTAACGGAGCAGGTAAGTCCACGTTAATGAAAGTGCTTGCCGGCGACATTTTGTTGGATGATGGCAAGATTCAAATAACTCAAGACGTAGTAGTTTCTCGGCTTGAACAAGATCCACCGCGCAATCAAGAGGGTACGGTTTACGAATACGTATCTGGCGGTTTGGCTGAAATCGGCGAACAATTGAAGATCTATCACGATCTTCTCGATCTTGTTGCTCAAGACCCAAGTGAGAAGAACATTAACCGTTTGGCGAAAGTTCAAGAGCAACTTGATCATTCTAACGCTTGGCGCTTTGATGACCGTGTTAAGAACGTACTTGGCGCTTTAAAACTAAGCCCAGAAACCAAACTGACCGATCTATCCGGTGGCTGGCAACGTAAAGCTGCTTTAGCTCGTGCGCTGGTTTGTGATCCTGATGTATTGCTTCTTGATGAACCAACAAACCATCTCGATGTGACAACGATCGAATGGTTAGAGAACTTCTTAAAAGACTTCAAAGGCTCGATCATCTTTATTTCTCACGACCGTGCATTCATCAAGTCGATGGCGACACGCATCGTTGACTTAGATCGCGGTCAATTAGCTTCTTTCCCTGGTAATTACGAACAGTATTTGAATGACAAAGAAGAAATGCTTCGCGTCGAAGAAATGCAAAATGCTGAGTTCGATAAGAAACTAGCGCAGGAAGAAGTGTGGATTCGTCAAGGCATTAAAGCACGTCGTACTCGTAATGAAGGCCGTGTTCGAGCCCTTAAAAAACTTCGTGAAGAGCGTCGTGACCGTCGTGAAGTTCAAGGTAAAGTTAACCTAAACATCGATGATGCTTCTCGTTCAGGTAAGATTGTATTTGAAGCAGAAAATGTATCTTTTGCTTACGAAGGCAAGACAATTGTCGACGACTTTAGCTTTAACATCATGCGTGGTGACCGTATTGCACTTATCGGACCAAATGGCTGCGGTAAGAGTACGGTACTTAAATTGCTACTAGGGCAATTGGAAGCGCAGTCTGGTCGTTTACACTGCGGAACAAAATTAGAAGTCGCGTACTTTGATCAGTACCGAGAGATTTTGGATCCAGAAAAGACAGTGATCGATAACTTAGCGGATGGGAAACAAGAAGTAATGGTTGGGGGACGTCAGCGTCATGCGCTGAGTTATCTTCAAGACTTCTTATTTGCACCTAAGCGCGCCAGAACCCCGGTTAAGGCACTTTCTGGTGGTGAGAAAAACCGATTATTGCTAGCCCGTATCTTGTTGAAACCAAACAACTTACTTATTCTTGATGAACCAACTAACGATTTGGATATCGAAACGTTGGAACTTTTAGAAGAAATGCTTGCCAATTATCAGGGTACATTATTGTTAGTGAGTCACGACCGTGAGTTCGTAGACAACACAGTAACAACCAGCTGGATTTTTGAGGGTAACGGTATAATCGAAGAGTTCGTTGGTGGTTATCATGATGCTAAACAGCAGCGTGACCAAGTTCTTGCTTCGCGCAGTCAGGTTGAAAAACCAACAAAGAAAGAGAAAGTGGTTGAGGAAACTCCCAAAACTACGCAACCTAAGAACAATTCGAAGAAGTTATCGTATAAGCTGCAAAGAGAATTAGAGGCTCTACCAGCTAAACTTGAACAATTAGAGTCGGATATCGAGAGCCTTCAGGAGCAAGTGAACGATCCAGAGTTCTTTGCTAAACCTGTAGAGCAAACTCAGCCGGTATTGGAACAGCTTGCTGCATTAGAGCAGGAGTTGGAAATCGCATTCGAGAGATGGGAAGAACTCGAAGCAATGCAACAGGATAGTTAAGAATTCAATGAATTGTAGTAATAAATTCAAATTGACCGCCATTGCAATGATGGTTGGTACCACAATGAACGCACAGGCGGCATTGTATCAAGTTGTTGAGGTTTCACCTCAGGATCATGGTTCAAACGGTGACTACCAAACGGCTTACGGGGTTGCAATTCAACAGGGCAATGCAGGTACAGATCCTTCAACAGGTTCACCTTTCGCTCTAGGCTGCTTTGATGCAGCAGCAAACTGCACGCCAGAGCAGTTTAAACTTGCAATGGAAACTCGCACTACACCGATTTCAGCGACACAAGCCGTGGATGGGAACAGCTATCGTGAAGAAATCCCATTCGGATTAGACGCTGGCTTTTATTACATCCAAGAACTCAAAGACTTTGAGCGTTACTGTTACAACCAGCTTCGCTATTCCACCTGTGACTCATGGGCTTCAGTAAACTGGACGCCGTGGAATAAAGAACGTAGTAAAGACTTTACTTCTAATGCGTTAGCGTTCATAGAAGAAGATTCTGCTGCTTATAAAAATGAATATAACAATGTTATCAACCAGCTTACCGAGGATGGTGCAGCTGTCGGTAATCAGAGTAAAGTTAGCACAAAAAATACTTCTACATTAGAAACACGAAATACCGTAGTTGCACCAGTAGAGCCAAATATTCTTACTGGCGATGGTGACGCAAGTGTTGTGCAAAGCCATGCTTGGAGCACAGACGGCAATTTTACTGTTGGCAGTGTTTCTCGAACAGCAAGCAATACCAATGGATCTCACCACACATCAAAAGCAGCGATTTGGGATCAAAGCGGAACCGTCAGTGAATTGGCTTGGCCAAGTGGCACATCTAAAGATGGAGAAAGGTTAGCTCAAGGGAGCATGCGTGACCTTGTCACTGATGGAACTACGGTCTATGGCGTAGGTTACAACACTTACAGTGATGATAACTACCTGAATGCGACTGTTTTTGTCGGAACTCTAGAAGCCGAAGGTAGCGTTGAAAACGCAACTTGGAAAAACAAAGTTGTTGTAGGAGCTAGACAGCGCGAGGGTGATGATACGGTTCATACAAACTCACGATTAACCGACGTTAACTCTAATTTTGTTGCTATTGGTGAAGCAAAACGTTCGGGCGGATACTTAATGCCAACGGGCTCTGCTCCGAATCGTCTCTTTATCGTAGATGATGTTCGTAAGGATTCTATTAGCGCTTTTTACCCAACTACTGGCATTTTCTTTAGCGGTGCGGGCGGTAAGATGGGCGGTATCAACTCTTACAATGAAATCGTCGGGCAACTTGATGCAGAAACGACTCGTGAAGACGATGGCAAGCCACGTCGTAAGCGCGGTTTTATCTATCCATATAGCCTAGGTGGCGAGACTAGTGAACGTGCTGCAACATTGTTTAATGGAAAAGCTTGGTTCCTAGACAGTTTGACTAATGGCGGTGATTACTCTGAACAAAACAATCAGTTCCGTATTATCGACGCAACTGATATCAATGATGCAGGTGTGATCTCTGGTACAGCTATGAAATGTGCAGGTGGTTATAGCACAACAGCAAACAATGCGACATGTAGCTCTGAAGAGCAAATTGTAGCAGTCAAACTAGTACCTATTGCTGACGCAACTAAGGACGACATCGTATCTCGAAGCATTGACTCAACGACGACAGAGCGTCAAGGTGCAGGCCTTGGTTGGTTAGCTTTGACCATGCTTGGATTGTTTGGGTTCCGTAGAAAATAGTTAAAAATCGTCAGTAATTTTTAAATCAAGCAGATGCTCACACATTTGAGTCTCTGCTTTTTTTATGCCTTGAGAAATTGCCTACTTTGATCGATTCTTATAAGTGGAGTCATAAAAACTCCATCAAAGTTTCACAATAACAGCTGTACGTTAGTAAATGGACCTGTATGAGGAATTAACTATGAAGAGACAAAAGCGTGATCGCCTAGAACGAGCTCAATCTCAAGGCTACAAAGCTGGGTTGAATGGAAGGTCTCAAGAGGCTTGCCCATATCAACAAGTTGATGCTCGGTCGTATTGGTTAGGTGGTTGGCGTGATGCCAGAGATGAAAGACAATCTGGTCTCTACAAATAAACTCTCCACATACAAAAAGAAGGATTCGAAAGGGCTCTACGGAGCCTTTTCTACATTATAGGGACATAGGGAAGTAGGTTAACACTCGACAACAAAAAGGCTCCTAAATAGGAGCCTTAATAAATCGATTAAAATCGAGATTAGAAGCTTGAAGTATCTTGGAACAAGCCAACTTTCAAATCTTTTGCTACGTAGATTTCTTTGCCGTCCACACATACACGACCGTCGGCCAAACCCATCACAAGTTTACGGTTTACAACGCGTTTCATGTGGATTTCGTACGTCACTTTTTTCGCTGTTGGCAGGATCTGACCTGTAAACTTCACTTCGCCAACACCCAGAGCACGACCTTTTCCTTTGCCACCAACCCAGCCAAGGAAGAAACCAACAAGTTGCCACATCGCATCAAGGCCAAGACAACCCGGCATTACTGGGTCGCCAGGGAAGTGGCAGTCAAAGAACCACAAATCTGGAGTAATATCCAATTCCGCCAAGATCAAACCTTTACCAAAATCGCCTTCAGTCTCAGACATTTTAGTAACACGATCCATCATTAGCATGTTTGGCGCAGGAAGCTGAGGGTAACCAGGCCCAAACAGTTCGCCTTGGCTAGAAGCAAGTAGATCGTCACGGTTATAAGAATCACGTTTGTTTTGCATTATCAATTACTCCAATTTTTGATAGCTGCATCTTAGTGAACACGTGTACGCTAAACAACTCCGATCAGTACTAGACAAACCAGTTTTTGATGCGCTGCACAATTCCTTCTGGATGCTCATGTCTTTCAAAGTTTTCAATACGTTCCGCTATTTTGCCAATAATGCTATCGTCTTCACCTCTAAAAGGTTTATTCATTACAATCGGAATAGCTTCATCTACGGTAGAAACGGACCAAATATGGAACTCACCATTTTTAATGCTTTCTATTACATCTTTATGTAATGCAAGGTGTTTAAGGTTTGATTTTGGCATCACAACACCTTGATTTCCTGTAAAACCTTGATGTTTACAAACCTGATAAAAGCCTTCAATTTTTTCGTTCAAGCCACCGACGGCTTGCACTCGACCAAACTGATCAACAGCTCCTGTAACAGCAACTTGTTGATTAATTGGAGATTCAGATAAAGCACTCACCAAGCAACAAAGTTCTGCAAGAGATGCGCTGTCACCATCAACTTCACTATAAGACTGTTCAAATACGATGGAGGCAGAGTAAGGCAGTGGTTCATCCAGTTTCAGAGCAGAGCTCAAGAAAGCTTGCATAATCATCATGCCTTTTGCATGTAGATTGCCTCCAAGCTCAGCTTTGCGCTCAACATCGGAAACATCGCCATCACCAAAATGAATTACACAAGATATTCGTGCAGGCTCACCATAGCTGACAGGGTGCCCAGCCATATCAATAACGGTTAGGCCATTGATTTGACCAACTTGTTCCCCAGTTGTCTCAATGATGACTTGTCCATCTAAAATATCGTACACGGCACGCTGAGGAAGGTAAGATTCTCGGTAATACTTGTCGTCAATCGCTTTATCTAACGACTTGTAATCTAATGCGTGACCATCACTGAACTGGCTGGCAAGCGTTAGAAGTTGAGAGTGCCACATTACTCCTAAAGGCAGATAATGTTGATCTTCAGTAAATCTCATACCGGCTAGCAACAATCTTCTAAAACCACATTCAGTTAAGTGAGGCAGCTGATATTGAGAACATATCCAGTTCACTAAACCAAAGTAATCTGTCAAATTCTGCTCTGACAGATGAATATCTTCTTCAACTTCCGTATACATGGCAAAGCCAGAACAGAAGTCTTCATCGATGTATTCTAGCTCTGCTAACTGACTTCTTTCTCCTGTTACAATCAGTTTTACATCATAAGCTTTAGCTTGCGGTACTGAAGTAGGTAAACGAGTAGGGCTTAGGTTCAGTGGCTCGATAAGGTTTTGTTGAATTGCAGACTTTATATTTGGCCAAAGCCCTGGGTTAGCCAAAATTAGATTAGCCGGTACAATTAAGTAACCGTTATCTGCCTGTGAAATTAAACCAGGTTGGAAGGCAATATCACCACTTACATCAACACTGTAACGGTCAAATAAACGTTTGGCATCAAGTGATTCCGAAAAAACTATCGCAGCGTTAGACTGGCTCTGAAGAGCTTTACTGATGAACTCTCTATATACAGAATTATCTACGCAGTTAATGAGTAGTACTCGCGTCAATCCGGAAATTTTTGAAAAACGAGATATCGTTGCCGACATTCTCGGTTGGAGATCAGTAAAAGACTTCTTTGGTAACGAAGGTGCAGACTTTAAAAGTGCTTCGTACTGCTCAAGTGAAGGTGTTACGTCTTGCCAATTAAGTTGGTTCATTAAAATTCATCGTAATTCAATCTTGCCGACATTATAACGAAACGGACTATAACACCCTAGCACCAATTTGGTTTGCTCTCGGCATTCATCTCTCAATGAACAATACTTAGACAAATGAGTGATCAACATCGATACTTCTAAGAGTTTTATTTGCCCAAGTAAACCATCTGGGTTACGCTGTCACTAGGTTATGTTTATGGTTCGGAACAAATGAAATATCAGCAGCTTGAGAATCTAGAATGTGGGTGGAAATGGAAGTATCTCATCAAAAAATGGAAAGATGGTGAAGCGATTACCCGACATATTGATACAAGCGAAGCAGATGCAGCGGTCGCAGAACTAAAACGCCTTGAACACGAGCCTACACTTGTCTTAGCTTGGATAGAAAACCACATGTCAGAAGAGTTAGATAATAAACTCAAGCAGGCTATCCGAGCGAAACGGAAACGTCACTTCAATGCAGAGCAAGTCCATACAAAGAAGAAATCCATTGATTTAGATTACCGAGTTTGGGAAAAGCTTTCTAGTAGAGCGAATGAACTTGGTTGTACGTTATCTGACGCAATTGAATATTTGCTTTCCGAAGCGTCGAGAAGTGAAAAAGCGAGTCAAAAAGTTACCTCAATTAAAGAGGATTTGAGTAAATTGCTATCTAGCTAGGATAGGGAGTGCCAAATGTTATATGTAATCTTAATTGCAGCCATCGTGATCTTTTGGTTGATCGCAGTCGATAGGCCGTTGTTAAAAGTAAAGTTCGATAATGGCCATATTAGTAACGTAAAAGGGCATCTACCTCCTTCTTTCAAACACAACTTACAGGATATTAGTGAGCATAACCCGTTTACTGGTGAAATGAAGGTGTATAGCCAACGAACAGGAATGCGCTTAAGCTTTTCCAAAGGCATTCCCAAAAAAGTTCAACAGAGGATTCGTAACGTTTTTCCGCACCAGGGCTTCAAAGCAAACAAAGGCAAGAAGCGCGCTTAATTACATATCAGTTACTTCATCATGTTAAATGGGACGCAATGTGGCGTCCCATTTTCGTATCTACAGAAAAATTACTTATCATCGAACAATCAACAACATAAACGGACCAAAACGATGAGATACGTTGTAACTTTAATGGTATTGATCTTTGCAAGTAATTCAGTTTTTGCTGACGATTCAGAAACGAACCTGTTGGCTAAAAAAATTAAGACTAAGCTTCAAAAGAAAGTAGACAATAAGTTTGATGGCTATCAAGGTTATTGTGACGTCATGATAGAAATGGAGCACAAAAGTAAAAACGCAGTAATAAAAAGAGTAACCAATAGTGGTGACCAAAAAGTGTGTAGGTACGTTAAGTCCAACTTGAAGAGAGGAAAACGCTATCGTTACAAATTCCCCGAAAAGTACATTCGTCTCCATATAACTACAGGCTTATAAATGTTTCAGAACACCTTGATTAAGAACGAATGAACTGAGCTCGTGATTTTTGGCAGATTTCGTTGCGGAGCGATTAGAGCGTTTAGCTGATTTTTGCTGTTGTACGAGGCGAGTATGAAAGGCTTTTTTGTTTGGTAGCGCTTAAGTTAGTAATCGTGATGCCATTGAATGGCAAATTCAGTGAGTTAGCCATCATCACCATACATAGATTGATTCAGGTGCTTACAGAAGGACACGCCAGTAAGTCGGGGACTAAGCGCGCATCAATTTTCAATAAGAGATTTGATTTGCTTCGTAAGCATAACCACAAACCAAACTAGCGATTGCAAGTCCACAGGAACCTCGGTTAAAGCCTCAAAAGCAAACAATGTTGTTAATCTTAGGAGGACATTTTAAAGTAGCTAAAACCGGACATTATTGCTTTGAGATCTCACTCCTTGGTGCGCATTATATGTGTTATGTTAAATTGTGTATTGCCGTACGCTAAATGCTGTCTGAGTATGCTCCTATTCCCCTGCAGATTTTAAATTTAAGGGCCTTACTGTAAGTATTAAACATAATGGTTATTTACCATAAAATACTTAATATAGATCTTAATAATCTATCGATTGTTAAGATCTATATTAACGCCTTTTTGCTTATTGAAATGACTGTATAGCTTCAAAGATATCTTGTCTTCTAACTGGCTTGGAAATGAATCCGTCCATACCGGCATCCAGGCATTTATCTCGATCGCTTTCTAGCGCATGTGCAGTTAACGCTATAATTGGGGTCCTGAGACCTTTATCTCGAATAAGTCTTGTTGCGGTAATTCCATCCATCACTGGCATCGAGACATCCATGAGAATCAAATCGATTAAATCCTCATTCTCTTCTAAAAATGTTAATGCCTCTGCTCCATGGCTTGCGATATGAACATTATGGCCAAGCTTATTTAAGATAAGCTTTATTACGAACTGATTCGATTCGGTATCTTCTACGACGAGAAGTTCCATTGCTTTTGTCGGTTGATTGGTTTCGATTCTAACTGGACGATTTTGATTACAACGAGTCAAAACTGGAATCGAAATCGTAAAGGTTGAACCAACATGCTCATCACTTTTAACGGCAATCTTTCCACGCATCATTTCGACTAAATGCTTGGTTATTGCGAGCCCCAGTCCTGTACCACCGAAGCGTCTCGTGATGGAACGGTCTCCTTGATGAAATGCCGTAAACAAGTGCTCTTGCTTTGCTTTAGATATACCAATTCCAGTGTCAGATATTGAGATCACAAGTTCAGCATCTTGCTCAGATACAGAAACTTTTACTTCACCTTCGTCTGTAAACTTTATTGCATTCCCTATTAGATTAAACAGAATTTGAGATAACCGCGTGGAGTCAATCCAAAATTGTTTGTCATTAGTGACAGTACAGTTGAGCTTGAATTTAAGATTTTTCTTCTTAGCTATTTGTTTTTGCTGAGAAATAACAAAAGTGACAGTGTCTCTTAAGTTAATCCATTGTTCATTGAGCTGAAAGCGACCTGACTCGATTTTAGAAAGATCAAGAATGTCACTGATTATCGCGAGAAGTAACTCTGCAGAGCACTCCATTTGGCTCAAAGCATCAATTTGTTCTTCTGACAAGGTTGATTGCTTCAGTATATCTAGCATTCCAAGAACGGAATTTAAAGGGGTTCTTATTTCATGACTCATCATCGCTAAGAACTCCGACTTAGACCGGTTCGCAAGCTCTGCTTCTTCTCTTGCTTTAGCGAGCTGAGTTGTTCTTACTTCAACGATACGTTGTAACTTCTCTTTGGTCTCGATATCAATGACCGCCCTTTCAATTAAGGGACGAAACCGCCTCAAGGTTTCCTTATTCTCTATGCTAAAGTGCCCTTTCTGAGCTCCAATAAGTAGGATTACGGTTTGCGTTACTTCTGAACGTATACCAGTTAAAACGACCGAGTTTACATGGCTTTTTATAAAGCTGTTTAAGTTAACAAACTCAGCGAGTTTATCTGGCTCGAACAGTAGAATGCATTCACCATTGAGAGCTCTTTGATAGGTGTTACCGTGTAACCAGGATACATTATCAAATACGCTATTAGTTGATATCAATGTCTTGAAGGGATATCGTTCACCATCACGAGTCAGTACAATAAAATCATCGAAGCTGATGTACTTTTTGAGGACATTGTTTAATCCCGTAAATATCTCATGCCGATTCTTTGCCTCACTCATCGCAGATATCGCGGAAAGAATGGCCTTGTTTTCATCAGCGAGTAGTCGTTCTCTTTGTCTAGCCTGCTTTAGCTCAACTAACGCTTCTTGAAGCGCTTCCTGTTGATATATGTCTAAGTATTTATCTTTCATAAGGTTTATGGAATATAGCCGATGAAATCATCAGGTTTCCATGTCCATTCTCACCACCAATAAATCTACCTTGCTCGCCGAAAGTAAAAGGGCAAATAAAAGGCAAATGTTCTAGTTCTTGGTTAATTTGTTCACAAACGCTATTCATGTCTTGCATTAAGTGCAACATGGGACCTGCGCAAAAGATATTTATCACTCCAATTTTTCGAGACTCTTCTAATTTTTGGTTAAAAGCGGCATTGACGACTTTTGCAGCGCGCGCAACGAGATGCTCACGACTTCCTTTCATTAATGTGAGCTCGTCACCCTCTTCTATTCGTGTAAACAACTCGATTCCACCATCTGGCGTCTCACGGATCGGATGGGATAATTTGTAATATGGGCGATCATAGAGATGACCTGCGATCCGCCCTAATGGATAAGCACTCGAGTTTGTAAACAGCATATTATCTTTACCTACTTGGTTATCCTGGTGATTTGTCCACCTTCTATAAACATTGAGCGCAGGTTCATTATCAATTTCAAGTAAGCATCTATCGTTGATCTTGGTTGCAACACCTTTGATATTAGTTGGTGTATGCCCAGCGCTAAAAGCGATATCAACAGGTTGAGAGGAGTAAAAGAGAGTTAAGCTTAAACCTGAAGTTTGAGAGCCTTGGGCGGTTATCACAGACCATTTCCCAGCGATGTTATTATCAGCGGCCGAACCACCAATAATTGGAATTAGAGTTCCAAATCTTTCATCTATAGACGCAATGATTGATTCCTCTTGCCCTGGTGTAGCATGAAGTAGAATTAAGTTTGGTACCTCTCCTACACGGTTTGCGTTCTCAAGGGCCATATCCAAAGCATTGGTGACGCTGTCACCTGAGTTGTGATTAGAAATACCAGTACCATAAGCATGAGGACCTGTATCATAAACAGCAAGTGCCGCAATTACTGGTCCTGTATGAAAGCCCTGATCTGTCATTACGGCTTGACATGAACTGGCGCCATGAAAAGGCACACCAGGAAAATGCGCAAGAAACGCTTCTCGAATCAACTCGAAATTGTATTCTTCCGTGTAGTAACACATCACGTAAGACAAGTTCTGTTGTGTCAATTCGGACCTGAGCGTTTTTATCGCTGAGTCTTCATCTTTAATATGAGTAAAAACTGATTGGCAATGCATACGATTTTATAATTGGATATCACTCTGCTGTTATACCATTCCAACCAATTTTCTCTAGGTAAGAAGGTGTTAATTTCATTAATAAGTTACGATTATCTCGTGATAGATCGTATTTATAATTGAACTACAACAATGTTTTCACCTTTTTTAAAGGTGATTTTTTTTGATTCAGGCATGATGTCCCATTCTACTGATTTATGCTTTTCGTTGAGATTGATAAAATTACCAGATTGATTTAGATCAATTTTTAGAGTGCTACTTTCTGTCGTTTCGAGCGAAATTCCCATTGAGTCACGATTAATCGTGATTATTTCTCCTTCAATTGTTACATCGCATCGTTCTTTTTGTGAACAGTCAACGCTATTAACACTCTCGTGTGTAAAGGTACGCCAGAAAAATGCGCCTATTAAAACACTGAGCATGATTAAGATTTGTGCAAGTCGCGCCTTTGTTAACTTTTGTGCAGGCATAATTACTAATATCCTTGTTACAAACTTCAAACTTTTTAAATAAAAAATGATTTCCAGAGGTCCAGTAAGGTTACTACCCTGTCATTGAATTGTTAATTCAAGTATAGTGTCACGCTGAAAATGCCACTTTTTATTAAAGTCAGCAATGGAAATAAGGTGATGATAACACTTGAATTCTAGAGTTTACTTGGGTGGTGTTACGACGCAAGTCGTGTTGGAAGTAAAAGTGTAGTTAATTAGAAATTGGAAGCATGCAAATGAGCCAAGTAAAGCAGCTTGAACAAAACTACAACTATACAGTCGTTCGCCAATTTACCCTCGTGACCATTTTATGGGGCATAGTTGGTATGGCTGTTGGTGTTTTGATTGCCGCTCAATTAGTTTGGCCACAGCTAAACTTTGATACGCCGTGGTTGACGTACAGTCGCTTACGTCCACTGCATACTAATGCGGTAATTTTTGCGTTTGGTACCAGTGCTCTGTTCGCAACGTCTTATTATGTTGTACAGCGCACATGTCAAACACGTCTTTTTGGTGGCCCACTCGTTGCCTTCACCTTTTGGGGTTGGCAAGCAATCATCCTGGCAGCAGCCATTACTTTGCCTCTCGGTTTAACATCGGGTAAAGAGTATGCTGAGCTAGAATGGCCTATTGATATCGCAATTGCGCTAGTATGGGTATCATATGCGGTGGTGTTCTTCGGCACACTAGTGAAGCGAAACACGTCACATATTTATGTGGCAAACTGGTTCTTCGGTGCCTTTATTATCACAGTAGCAGTACTTCACATCGTGAACAGCATGGCTATTCCTGTGTCACTTGGTAAATCTTACTCGATTTACTCGGGCGCAGTGGATGCGATGGTTCAGTGGTGGTATGGACACAATGCGGTAGGTTTCCTACTGACCGCTGGTTTCCTAGGTATGATGTACTACTTCGTTCCTAAACAAGCTGAACGTCCTGTTTATTCTTACCGTCTATCTATCGTTCACTTCTGGGCACTTATTTCTCTATATATTTGGGCAGGCCCTCACCACCTTCATTATACAGCGCTACCAGACTGGACTCAGTCTCTAGGTATGGTTATGTCGCTGGTTCTATTTGCTCCTTCTTGGGGTGGTATGATCAACGGTATTATGACGTTATCTGGTGCATGGCATAAGCTTCGTTATGACCCTATCCTACGTTTCCTAATCGTTTCACTGTCGTTCTACGGTATGTCTACCTTTGAAGGCCCGATGATGTCGATTAAGACGGTTAACGCACTTTCTCACTACACAGACTGGACCATTGGTCACGTTCACTCTGGTGCGTTAGGTTGGGTTGCGATGGTTTCTATCGGCTCTGTATATCACTTGGTACCTCGCCTATTTGGCCAAGAGCGTATGTACTCTGTTGGTCTAGTTAATGTGCATTTCTGGCTAGCAACAATCGGTACCGTTCTTTACATCGTTGCGATGTGGATCTCTGGTGTAATGCAAGGTCTTATGTGGCGCGCGGTTAACTCTGACGGTACGCTAACTTACAGTTTTGTTGAATCTGTAGAAGCGTCTTATCCGTTCTACTTTGTACGTTTCCTAGGCGGATTTATCTTCCTATCTGGTATGTTCCTAATGGCATACAACACGTACAAAACGGTAAGTGCACCTAAAGAAAGCCTAAAAGCTATCCCACATCCGGCATAAGGAGATTTAAGAATGAGTAATAATTCTAATAATCGCCATGAAATCTTAGAACGTAATGTCGGTTTGTTGGCTATTTTTATCGTGTTTGCTATCAGTTGGGGTGCTCTTGTAGAGATCACTCCTCTGATTTTCCAAAAGCAAACGACTGAACCTGTAGAAAATCTGCGCGCTTACACTCCTTTGGAGATGGAAGGCCGTGATATCTACATCCGTGAAGGTTGTAACGTCTGTCACAGCCAGATGGTTCGTCCTTTCCGCTCAGAGACTGAACGTTACGGTCACTACTCTGTTGCTGGTGAGAGTGTTTGGGAACACCCATTCCTTTGGGGCTCTAAGCGTACAGGCCCGGATTTAGCTCGTGTTGGTGGTCGTTATTCTGACGAATGGCACCGTGTTCACCTGTTAGATCCTCGTGAGCTTGTACCTGAGTCAAACATGCCAGGTTTCCCGTGGCTAGCTGAAAACGTTTTAGACGGTAAGCTAACTCAGAAGAAACTTGAGCTATTTCGTGATCAGTTCGGCGTTCCATACACTGATGAAGAGATCGCGAATTCGGCTAAAGAAGTAGAAGGTAAAACAGAGATGGATGCAATCATCGCTTACCTTCAGTCTCTTGGTCATGCAATGAAGTAAGGGGATCATATGGATTTCGGTACAATTCATAGTATTTATACCGTTGTACTCTTCGCTAGTTTTATTGGCATCGTATGGTGGGCATTTAGTAAAAAGCGTAAAGCACGCTTTGAAGAAGATGCCAACTTGGTGTTTGCTGACGAAGAACAAAAGACCCCTAATAACCAAGGAGTGAAGAAGTAATGACTACATTCTGGAGTCTCTGGATTATCGTGATTACTGTCGGTACGCTAGTAGGCTGTGCGATTCTCCTGACTTGGTGCGCTAAAGACAAAATGGGCGTCGAGGAAGGGGAAGACATGGGCCACGAGTACGATGGTATTCGCGAGCTAAACAACCCTCTACCAAAGTGGTGGACTTACCTGTTTGTAAGCACATTTGTGTTCGCAGCAGTTTACCTTGCCCTATTCCCAGGTCTAGGTAGCTTCAAGGGCTTTTTAAACTGGCAGAGTTCGGCTCAAACCGTTCGCTCACTAGAAGAGTCAAAAGAAGCCATCGCTGCAGCACAAGAGAACAAGCAACTAAACCAATATGCAAAAGAACTGGATGATGCCGACGCTTACTTCGGCGAAGCATTCCGTAAACTTGCGCACAATGACAGTGGTCTACGCCCAATTCCTGAAATTGCGCAAGATCCTGAAGCATTAAAAGTTGGTCAGCGTTTGTTTTTGCAAAACTGTTCTCAATGCCATGGCTCTGATGCACGTGGTCAGAAAGGCTTCCCTAACCTGACTGATGATGCATGGCTATATGGTGGCGAGCCAGCAGCGATCGTTACAACCATCATGCACGGCCGTATTGGTCAAATGCCAGCATGGAAAGATGCCCTTGGTGAGCAAGGTGTTCAAGAAGTTGTAAGTTACACACTTAGTCTATCTGGTCGTAAAGTAAATGCTCGTGAAGCCGCGGCAGGTAAAGCACGCTTCGTAGTGTGTGCTGCTTGTCATGGTACCGATGGTAAGGGTAACCCTGCAGTCGGTGCGCCTGACCTTACAGACCAAGACTGGTTATTTGGTGACTCTCGTGCAGCTGTAACAGAAACCGTAATGAACGGACGCTCAGGCGTAATGCCTGCGTGGAAAGACATTTTGGGTGAAGATAAAGTTCAGCTCGTTGCCTCATATGTCTGGAGTTTAAGTAACTCAGAGAGTAAGTAACTGAGATATTACGTAACATAGCAATAACAGCCCCTTTCATAGGGGCTGTCTTTCCTTTAAATTTAACGCCTTACATTTTTTCATTTAGCTGTTGAGAACTTTTTTATGGTAAAGCCTTGGTATAAACAATTTTGGCCGTGGTTCCTAATCATCCTTCCTCTTACTGTCGTAGTTTGGACTGTGATTACTGTGGTCGTTTTCTCGAACAACTCTGTTTCTTTAGTCGCCGAGGATTACTATAAAAAAGGCAAAGGCATTAATATCGACATTAGTAAAATGAATGTCGCTCGTGACCTAGGTCTTAACGCTGAGATTTCCTCTGAAAATAACAATGTTGTGATTGTTTTCGCTAAAGGGAAGCTACCTCATTACCCTGCTCTAACGGCCACTTTCACTCATCGTACTCTTCCTGATCGTGACTTCACAAAGCTTGTAACAGCGGATGCATCTGGTAATTACCGACTAAAAGCTGAGGAATCTATTCAAGGACCATGGTTTGTTGAACTACAACCACACGACAAGCAATGGATGATCCAAGGTAAAGTTGAGTTTCCTGCCTCTTCAACACCGTTAATGAAGTAAGCATATGTGTAAATCCTGTTATCACTGCGGTGAAGATGTACCAGCCAACACGGATTTCAAAGTAGAAATATTGGGTGAAATTCGCGACATGTGTTGTCCGGGCTGCGAAACTGTGGCGCAGACTATTGTCGATAGTGGTCTTGTATCATATTACCAATACCGCACTGCGCCTGCAGAAAAGGCAGATCTAGTACCAGAGCAACTCCAAGCTTTAATTCATTATGACAATGCGGATGTACAATCTGAATTCGTACGAAATCGCGAAAATGTTTCTGAAGTAACCCTTTCTTTGGAAGGCGTTTCATGTGCCGCTTGTGCGTGGTTAATCGAAAAGCAAGTTTCTAATACGGCCGGGTTGGTATCTATCCGTGTTAATACAACCACCAATCGAGCGTTACTAGCCTGGGATAAAACTCAGGTACGGTTAAGCGAGCTCCTTTCCGTTATTCATAAACTTGGTTACAAAGCTGCACCTTTTGAAGCAGATAAGCAAGAAGCCTCTTACCATCGAATGATGAAGCAATATCTATATCGGCTAGGTATTGCAGGTTTAGCAACCATGCAGGTCATGATGCTCGCCGTTGCACTGTATCTCGAAGTCTTTGGTGATTTAGAGCCAGAGTTTAAAAGTTACTTTCGTTGGGTAAGTTTGATTTTTGCTACTCCTGTTTTGCTTTATTCCGCTCTTCCATTTTACTTAAACGCATGGCGCAGTATCAAAGGCCGAACCCTTGGTATGGATGTCCCGGTTTCTATCGCGTTGATCTTTGCCTATGTTGCAAGTTTAGTTGCAACAGTAACTGAACAAGGCGAAGTCTTCTTTGAATCTATCTCGATGTTTACCTTCTTTTTGTTAGTAGGTCGATTCTTAGAGATGCGCGCTCGTCGCAAAGCTGCTGCTGCGAGTGGTAACCTTCTTAAGTTGATTCCTGCAATTGCTACAACGCTGGACGGTGATCAGATACCCGTGAAGACGCTAAAAGTTGGCGATCGTATTCGCGTTCTACCTGGTGAACATATCCCCGCTGACGGTAAAGTTATTTCAGGCCGTATTCATATTGATGAATCCATGTTAACGGGTGAGTCAGTGCACGTTGTGAAACGAGAAGGCGATGTCGTCTATGCGGGAACGCTAAACGGAGACGAATCATTTGAACTTGAGGTAGTAAGCTCAAAGGCCGATTCAATGATTTCTAACATCGTGCGTTTACAAGATGAAGCTCAACACTCCAAACCTAAAATTGCGGAAATTGCAGACATTGTCGCCCGTTACTTTGTTGGTGTGATTCTTATTATCTCTGCTGGTACTTGGTTTTACTGGCATCAAACAAAACCAGATGATGCGTTTTGGATCATGCTGTCTGTGTTAGTCGCTACATGCCCATGTGCGCTATCTCTGGCTACTCCGACCGCTCTCACTTGTGCTACCTCTAGAATGGGTAATTTTGGCATTTTGCTTCGTAAAGGCCATGTGTTTGAGACACTATGTAAGATCAACCACTTAGTTGTAGATAAAACAGGCACTCTAACGAAAGGTGATATTGAGATCTGTGAAACAAAGGTACTTAGTGATCTCCCACAGAAAGATTGTCTATCACTAGCTGCAGCTTTAGAGGCTCATGCAAACCACCCTATCGCTCGTTCTTTTGCAACTTACACCAATGATGACTTTATCGTGTCTGACGTGCAAAACGTGATTGGTTCAGGGATTGAGGGTATGTGGAATGGCAAAATCGTTAAGATAGGTAGTGCTGCTTTTGTTCAAGGCAAAGAAAGTGGTGAAAGCCAGGCGGTCTATCTGTCGGTTGGTGGCAAGCATGTCGCTAGCTTTTACTACCGCGACCCTATCCGAAAAGAAAGCAAAGCCTTTATTCAACGTTTTGCTGACGCTGGAATTAAGACAACCCTGCTAACTGGTGATTCTCTCTCAAACGCCCAACCAGTGGCGAATGAAATTGGTATCGATCACATCGTCGCGTCAGCAAAGCCAGAAGATAAGCTTGCATACCTTAAGAGCTTGGACGAAAACAGTATCACTATGATGGTTGGTGATGGAATCAATGACGCGCCGACTCTCGCCGGAGCTCACCTTTCTGTCGCAATGGGCGGTGGTACAGATGTCGCTAAAGCTTCTGCAGATATGACGTTACTTGGGGATAATCTCGAAAAGCTACTAGAAGCACGTTTGCTTGCACTGCGTACAAGAAAGATTATTCGAGAAAACTTGGCTTGGTCTTTGGGTTACAACCTGTTAATTTTGCCTTTGGCGGTCGCAGGTTTAGTGGCTCCCTACATTGCAGTAGTTGGCATGTCTGCAAGCTCAATTATCGTTGTATCTAACTCTTTGCGCCTGCTCAAAGAGAAATAAGTAGAGAAAGCAAACATGGAAAGTCTTTATATATTGATTCCCATCGCTATCGTTCTCGTTTGTGTTGCTGTCGCCGTTTTTCTTTGGGCGGTAAGAAGCGATCAGTTTGAAGATCTTGAACGGCAAGGGCACAACATTCTTCTCGACGAAGAAAACCAATCTAATAGTGATAAAAAGTAGCGACCTTTATGACTCCTGATTTTATCGGTGCGTTGATGATCGGCTTAGTAGGAGCCGGTCATTGTATGGGTATGTGTGGTGGTATCGCGTCTCTACTTACCATGGGCTCTTCTGCTAAAAATAAAACTACCCCTCTTATCCCCCTCTTCTACAACCTCGGACGATTGATCAGTTATACCTTAATAGGTGCATTAGTGGGTGGTGCTATATCAGGTTTATCTGAGCTTAGTGGGTTAACGCACTCTCTTGCTTGGTTAAGGCTGATTGCTGCGTTATTCATGATCCTGGTCGCGCTGTATATTGCTAAATGGTGGCAAGGCTTACTTTTAATAGAAAAGCTAGGGCAGTATATCTGGCGCTTTATCTCGCCGGCAGGGAAGAATCTGTTGCCACTAAAGCATCCTCTTCACGCGTTGCCATTTGGCTTTATTTGGGGTTGGTTACCATGTGGCTTAGTTTATTCAGCGCTTACTTGGTCGGCGGTTTCTGGTAGTGCGATGAACGGCGGCCTAATTATGCTTGCGTTTGGGCTCGGAACGCTACCTGCAATGCTTATTATTGGATACGGTGCCCATCATTTTCAGAAATTACAAAAATCATTAATATTTAGAAATATTTCAGCATTAATCCTTATTGGCTATGGTACGTATACCGCTGTAGGAGCCTTAGCGTTACTCGGTTTCATATAACGTTAAACTCTATTGAGGTGACATTTTTGCTACCCTTTAGGATTAAGCGATGCTAAAATATTGATGTATATCAAATAGTGAAAGGTTGTTATGATTTCTGAAAAACCTGCAACAAAGCGTATCCAATCAGGCGGTTGCGCCATTCATTGCCAAGATTGTAGCATTAGTCAACTGTGTATCCCGTTCACTCTAAATGAGGCAGAACTTGATCAGCTTGACCAAATCATCGAACGTAAGAAGCCTATTCAAAAAGGACAAGAGCTTTTTAAGGCCGGTGATGAGCTAAAATCGCTATACGCTATCCGCTCTGGTACCATCAAGAGCTATACGATCACAGAGCAAGGTGATGAGCAAATCACAGCGTTTCACTTAGCTGGAGACTTAGTCGGTTTCGATGCTATCACTGGTGACTCCCACCCTAGCTTTGCTCAAGCACTCGAAACGTCGATGGTATGTGAAATCCCATACGAAATTTTAGACGATCTATCGGGTAAAATGCCTAAGCTTCGCCAGCAAATCATGCGTTTGATGAGTAACGAAATTAAAGGTGATCAGGAAATGATTTTGCTTCTTTCTAAAAAGAACGCAGAAGAGCGACTAGCTGCTTTCCTTTACAACCTATCAACGCGTTTTTCTCAGCGTGGATTCAGCCCTAGAGAGTTTCGTTTAACTATGACTCGTGGTGATATTGGCAACTACCTTGGTCTTACAGTCGAAACGATCAGTCGTTTGTTAGGTCGTTTCCAGAAATCTGAGATCCTAAGCGTAAAAGGTAAATATATCACTATCTTAGACCACGATGCATTGATGGAACTTGCTGGTGTAACTAAAGAATAATACACCCTAATTATTGATGTAGCTCGAAAATGAGCTACATCATATTTCTCATAAATTCCTTTCGAAAGTCCTCAAAAAGTTCTCCAAACTAAGCTACAGTAAAAATGTACGGTGAGTACTCCAAAATACTGATTTAATTTACATTCAGTATCTGGTTTTGCAATAGAAGTGGGCTTAGTTATGAGTATATACAGTAAGATCCTTGTTGTAGCTGACATCAATAATGATGAGCAGCCCGCACTTGCAAGAGCTGTTCAATTAGCTCAGAAAAGTGTATCTAGAAGCCGAATCACTTTCTTTTTATCCATTTACGATTTCTCGTATGACATGACGTCAATGCTATCAGTGGATGAAAGAGATGCTATGCGTCGAGGTGTCATTCATCAGCGTGAGCAGTGGATGCGTAAAATTGCTCAACCATACCTAAACGATGGCTTCGACTTTGATGTTTGTGTTGTCTGGCACAACCGCCCTTATGAGGCGATTATTGCTGAAGTCTATGCAGGCAATCATGACCTAGTCATCAAAGGCACACGTAAGCATGATGTTTTAGAGTCTGTCATTTTCACACCGACAGATTGGCACTTGTTGCGAAAATGCCCTATTCCAGTGCTTCTTATTAAGAATGCTGCTTGGCCGGAACAAGCAAGTATCCTTGCCTCAGTACATGTGGGCTCAGAAAACCCGACTCATATTGATCTCAACGATACGATGGTCGAGCGATTAAAAGAAATCACCACTCGGCTTGAGGCCAAGCCATATCTTGTTAACGCCTACCCCGTTACACCGGCGAACATTACGATTGAACTTCCTGAATTTGACCCAACGACTTATACCGATGCGGTGCGAGGTCATCATTTAACGGCTATGAAAGCACTACGCCAAAAACATGGTCTTGATGAAGAACAAACGATAGTTGAGCAAGGTTTACCTGAAGATGTCATTCCGGCAGCTGCAGAGCGCTTGAACGCAGCAATGGTTATTTTAGGTACCACAGGGCGAACAGGGCTTTCTGCTGTCTTTATTGGTAATACAGCGGAGCATGTAATTGATAAAATAAATTGCGATGTGTTGGCTCTAAAACCAAAAGGCTACATTAGTCCTCTCGATCCAAATACAGCAACCTAATCTCTCTTTAGTATTGTTATGTATTGAGCGCTTTCAAATAAGCGCTAATAAATCCCCCCAATACAGGGGGATTTTTGTTTGGGAACAGTTAAAGCATTGGGTACAAAAAAGGAGGTCTAATTGACCTCCTTTTTTACGAGTTAGATGTTCGTAACATCGATGAACATTGATTCATCAATATTCGTCGAAGAAACGACAGCCTCATTAAATTCATACTCTTCGCGGTTACCTTCACGATCTAGCGGTAAGTTAACAAAGTCGAACAATTCGCGGTCTGCTAGTTGGCTTGGGCTTACGTTTTGAATTGATTTAAAAATTGCTTCCACACGCCCTGGCGTCTTCTTATCCCATTCAATCAACATTGCTTTTATAGATTGACGCTGAAGGTTCTCTTGAGAGCCACAAAGGTTACACGGAATTATTGGGAAATCCTTGTGCTCAGCGTATTTGATCAAATCTTTTTCACGACAGTAAGTCAATGGACGAATGACCACGTTACGACCATCATCAGAGCGTAGCTTTGGTGGCATCGCTTTAAGGCGAGAGCCGTGGAACATGTTCAAGAACATTGTTTCGACGATGTCATCCATGTGATGACCTAGCGCAAGCTTAGTTGCACCAATCTTCTCTGCAAATGAATACAGCGTACCACGTCGCAGGCGTGAACAAAGACCACAAGTGGTTTTGCCTTCTGGTACCTTCTCTTTTACGACGGAATACGTGTCCTTATCGACAATATAGTAAGGGATATTCAGTGTTTCGAAATACTCTGGCAGAATGTGCTCAGGGAAGCCCGGTTGTTTTTGGTCTAGGTTTACTGCAACCACTTCAAATTTGATTGGCGCAGCTTTTTGAAGATTCAACAGGATATCAAGCATCGCGAATGAATCTTTACCACCGCTAATACATGCCATCACAACATCGCCTTCTTCGATCATGTTGTAATCAGTAATGGCATTTCCAACATGTCTTCTCAGGCGTTTCTGAAGCTTGTTGAATTCTAGGGTTTCTTTTCTTGTATCTATTTGGTTCATTGCGGGCTCTCACATCGCCGATAAATCGACTAGGACTTCCTAACATGGGTTTCTTTGGGGCGTGGATTATACGAGCTTTTTACACAGGATTAAATGCTTGTCTTATTGAGTCTTTAAGAAAAGAGTGTGAAAGATACTTTAGTTACGGTCACAAATGAAAAAAGAGCTGCGATTGCAGCCCTTTCTAAACGTTCAGTGTTCATTTCTTTGCGTTAGGTAGATAAGGTAACACTCGCATCGTCGGTTCTGGTAGTGTCATTGTGCCACCTTGCCCTATTTCACTTAGTGCGACTTGTATCTTGCCATTGACAATTGGCTTTTCGGTTCCGTTTGAGAAAATCACTTTATCATTCAGTTGATTTGCAAACTCCATCGTCACACCTTGAACCTCCGGTGTAAACCAACCCGCAAACATACCGCCTAAATCTTCCAGCATCGTCTGCATTTGAGGTAGAAGAGGCTTAAGTTGGTCGTAAGAAACGTTACCCTGTAATGGTTCTTTGGTCATCACGACAAGTGAGTAATCGCAACGTGTATCTTTTGGGGTATCGACAAAAACCAACGGATTCGCTGACTTTAAGTTTTTATCAACAGGTAAAGGCAACTCTTGTGAAGCAGGGATAACAAACTCTTCATAGTGCTCTTCTTTTTCCATCCAAGCTTTTTCTATCATACAAATTTGTTTAGTTTTTGCGTCCACAAAAAAGACACCAACTTTCACATCGTCATGCCCTTCTTTATTGTTGTTTTTTAGTTGAGTATATAACTTTGAGTACGTGAACATGTACTCTTGAGCTTGGGTTATCGGCGATGCAAGAATTAGCGCCGCACTTCCCAACAGACTTAGGCTTAACTTTTTCATTTTATCCGTTATTTTATTGCGTCCAGTAGGCGTTGTTATGACGAATCATAGCGCGAAGATCGTGTACATAGGCGATGCCACGTTCAGAATAGGCTAGCAACCCATGCGTTAACTCTGACGCGGTTGCGACCGTTAACAAGCCCTTGTTCTTTTCAGCCAGAGATGTTCTGATTTCACGCAGGTCTGCATACGCTGGGTTTCGATTAACGTTCATAAAGTAGCCATGAACAGACTGTTGTACAGAATCGAATTTTTCAACTTCATGAACTTTGTTAGCGCCACGTTGCGCTGGAACAATTCCACAGCCCTTTTTATAACACCATTGGCCGAACAAGTTGTTTGCTTGAGTAGCAAAACGAGAAGTGCCCCACGCAGATTCATTTGCCGCTTGAGTTAGAACCAAGGCTTCAGGTAAGACGTTCACTCGCACAAGCATCTCATCTAGCCACGTTTGATCAATCTTATCGTTACTCAAGGGCAACGAATACAGAGATGATAACCGCTGAGCATACTCTTGTTGTTCTTGCGTCACTTGTCCCACCTTTAAAGAGGTAAGAAAGGCCCGCTCATGACGAATTCGTTGATTCTCAAGAGCAATTTTAGGCCTTAAAAAATCAAAAAAAGCAGCTTTTTTCTCTTTCGTATCTTTTATTGAATTGAAGTCTGGGATATCACCGATGTATGGCAAGTGTGATAAATCGACATGCTTAATCTTGCCAGAGAGTACGTCAGGATTTTCCACATATTTAAACTGTTTCTCGTAGTGTAAATATGGGCCTATAGAAATAAAAGTGGCGGCTATACAGGTTGCCGCCACTCGTAAACTTATTGATTTCAAAGAATTAGGCATCAAACACCTGTGAGTTACCATCGTGATCATTATCGTTTTTCTGTGTTGTAACGATCTTAAGCTTAATTCCAAACATTTCGCGGTAGAGTATGCCTTTCAAATGGAAGAAGAATGGCAGCACAAAAATCAAGCCAATACCGTAGAACATTGCTGCAATAATAAACATTAACATCACGCCTAAGTAAAGCCCCGCGACCACAAAAATCTTCTTGTTGATTGCGCGAAGTGATAACAGCAACGCTTGCATTGGTGGCACCCTTTTCTCACAAATCAACAAAATAGAGTGACTAAATGCCAAGGAAAGATACAGCGACAGTAAAGGAAAAATCATACCAACCACACCTTGTAGCATTAAGCTCATGAGCGTTGCTAGAATAACAGGAATGGTGAACTGCAACCCCTTTCCAACATGGCGCAACTTAGTCTTTAGGCCAGCGATATGACTCATAGCCATCAAGCTGATCCCCGCATAAATTGGGGCGCTAATCACCTCATAACTGAAATTCGCGACATAAATAGAAGACACAATATCGTTTGTGAACGACTCTGGGTTCTCAAACGCATCAAGAATAACGGTCAAATCGCCCAACTGCAGTTTTAATGCAATATAGAAAATACCTAACTGGACAAAAAGCAATACAATAATGGCAGGAGAAAATGATAAAAAGTGCTGGATGGTTGCTCGCCAAGCTTCGTTAAAAACCGCGCCAGCTTTAAGCTCGTAGTTGCCAGACAAAGCTCGCTCTACACTCCCCCCAAGATTGAAATCTTTCTCAAAATCGTCGTTCATAGTTTATCCAAGACTAACTTGTAAAATTTTGACTGGAATTCCAGTCAATTAATGTAATCGTCATTATAAAGAAATCTTTCCACATCTAACATCACAACTCACCTACAATCCTTGCAATCTCAACTGTATGGTTGATAATTAACCACTTTCAAGGTCATGAAATTGAAACAATTGTTGAACAAAGTTTAGTGCTATCAAACTGTGTCTAGATGCCAATTAATCTCATAAAAACAGTATGGTTAGGAATGATGGCTTTTTCCTGCAAAATTATTTCTGTTTCAAGATAAGAAAATGCTTTAATTTCACACTTTTGGTGATTATGATGCGCGCCTCAAAAGTGAATGGTTAGTGTCACATCAGCTGGGATAATCCCGGCTTGAACGTGGGGGAAATACAGACGTTGAACGCAAAACCGCAAGCAGGAAAGCCAGTTATTCGTTTATCTGGTATTAGTAAAAGTTTCGATGGTAAGGAAATCATCGGTAATTTAAATCTGGATGTTAATCATGGTGAATTTCTGACGATTCTCGGGCCTTCTGGTTGTGGTAAGACAACAGTTTTACGCATGATTGCAGGTTTTGAAACGGCAGATAACGGTCAAATTATTTTGGATGACCAGGATGTAACACAGGTTCCTGCAGAGCAAAGGCACGTCAACACGGTATTTCAAAGTTACGCATTGTTTCCACATATGACCGTATATGAGAATGTCGCTTTTGGTCTTCGTATGCAGAAAACGCCTACTGCGGACATTGAACCACGAGTAATGGAAGCACTGCGCATGGTGCGCCTAGAAAAAATGGCACAGCGTAAGCCTCATCAGCTTTCTGGTGGTCAGCAACAACGTATCGCCATTGCGCGTGCGGTTGTTAACAAACCAAAAGTACTGCTGCTAGATGAATCTCTATCTGCACTTGATTACAAACTGCGTAAGCAAATGCAAATTGAGCTTAAACAGCTTCAGCGTCAACTTGGTATTACCTTTATCTTCGTTACGCACGATCAGGAAGAAGCCCTATCGATGTCTGACCGCATTATTGTAATGCGCGACGGTGTTATTGAGCAGGATGGTTCTCCACGTGAGATTTACGAAGAGCCGAAGAACCTATTTGTTGCTCGCTTTATCGGTGAGATCAACGTATTCAACGCAACCATGCTAGAGCGTATCGACGAGAAACGTATCCGTGCAGAAATCGAAGGTGTCGAGTCTGTTGTTTACTACGATCAGGAAGCGCAAGCAGGTGAAAAACTGCAAGTACTACTTCGCCCAGAAGACTTACGTATCGAAGAGATCAAAGAGTCTGAAGAAAAAGGCATCGTAGGTCACGTAACAGAGCGTACCTATAAAGGTATGACGCTTGATTCAGTTATCCAATTGGATTCGGGCATGCGTGTAATGGTTAGCGAATTCTTTAACGAAGATGATCCTGATGTGGACCACTCACTTGGCCAGAAAGTCGCTATCACTTGGGTTGAGAGCTGGGAGGTAGTCCTCAATGATAAGCAAGAAGATTAATCTTCAAAACGCGATCATTACCTTAATCGTCGGTTGGCTAACACTTTTCGTGTTGGTACCAAATGTGATGATTATCGGTACGAGTTTCTTAACGCGTGATGAAGCAAACTTAATCGAAATGACATTTACTTTCGACAACTACTTACGTCTACTCGACCCCTTGTATGCGAAAGTGCTGATGCACTCGTTCTACATGGCGATTGTGGCGACGTTGTTGTGTTTAGTAATTGGTTACCCATTTGCTTACATCATAGCGAAAATGCCAGAGAAATGGCGCCCATTCATGTTGTTCTTAGTTATCGTACCTTTTTGGACAAACTCTCTTATCCGTACTTACGGCCTGAAGATTGTTCTGGGTACACAAGGTATTTTGAACAAATCATTAATGGCGATGGAAATCATCGATAAGCCATTACGTATTATGTACACCGAAACAGCAGTAATGATTGGTCTTGTGTACATCCTGCTTCCATTTATGATTCTGCCGCTTTACTCGGCAATCGAGAAGTTGGACAACACTTATATCGAGGCGGCGAAAGATCTTGGTGCGAACAAGTTCCAAACCATTACGAAAGTGATTCTACCTCTTACAATGCCTGGCATTATCGGTGGTTGTTTGTTGGTTCTGCTACCAGCACTAGGTATGTTCTACATCTCTGACCTTCTTGGTGGTGCGAAGAACCTACTGATTGGTAACGTTATTAAGAGCCAAGTATTGAACGCTCGTGACTGGCCATTTGGTGCTGCGACCAGTATCGCCCTCACCTTCGCAATGGCTGTGATGCTTTACGCTTACTACAGAGCAGGCAAACTATTGAATAAGAAAGTGGAGCTAGACTAATGGGACGCACAGTTAGATTTAGCTTTATGGCGCTGGTGTATGCATTTTTGTATCTGCCAATCATCGTCTTAATTGTTAACTCATTTAATGCCAACAAATTTGGTATGAAATGGGGTGGTTTCACCACGAAATGGTACGAAACCTTAGTAAATAACGACAGCCTAATGCAAGCTGCATGGCATTCATTGAACGTAGCGGTATTCTCAGCGACAGCAGCAACCATCATTGGTAGCTTAACGGCCGTTGCCCTATTCCGTTACTCGTTCAAAGGTAAAGGTGCGGTAAACGGCATGCTGTTTGTCGTGATGATGTCTCCCGATATTGTAATGGCGATTTCATTACTTGCTCTGTTCCTAGTATTAGGCGCACAGCTTGGCTTCTTTACACTATTGATTGCTCACATCACCTTTTGTCTACCATTCGTTGTGGTAACTGTATACAGCCGCTTAAATGGCTTTGATGTGAAAATGTTGGAAGCAGCAAAAGACCTTGGTGCAAGCGAGTGGGTTATCTTGAAACAGATCATCCTTCCTCTCGCTAAACCAGCGGTTGCCGCAGGTTGGCTATTGAGCTTTACCTTGTCTTTGGACGATGTGATCATCAGCTCGTTTGTAACGGGTCCAACATACGAAATCTTGCCATTGAAGATTTACTCAATGGTTAAGGTGGGCATTTCACCGGAAGTTAACGCCCTAGCAACGGTGATGTTGATTGTTTCTTTGGTCTTGGTAGTAATTTCTCAGTTGCTAGCAAGAGAAAAAGTGAAGTAGAATCCGCACCTGTTAACATCACGAAACAGAATGGTTACATGCCATTCTGTTTTTCTATCTATCGTCCAAAATTGGACAACGTTTGGTTTGGAGCTAACGTCAATGAAAAAATGGGCTACTCTATTAGCTGGTAGTGCATGTGCGCTTTCTCTGTTCTCTGGTACAGCGACAGCGGATGATAAAGAACTAGTATTTATGAACTGGGGTCCTTACATCAACAGTAATATCCTAGAGCAATTTACTAAAGAAACTGGCATCAAAGTGATCTACTCGACTTACGAGTCGAACGAAACTTTGTATGCAAAGCTAAAAACTCATAACCAAGGTTATGACCTAGTAGTACCTTCAACGTACTTCGTGGCGAAGATGCGTGACGAAGGCATGCTACAAAAGATCGATAAGACTAAGCTGAAAAACTTCGGCAACCTAGATAAAAACTACCTAGACAAGCCTTACGATCCAAGTAACGACTACTCTATCCCACACGTTGTTGCGATTACAGGCCTAGCGGTTAACGCAGATATGTACGATCCAAACGACTTCCAAAGCTGGGCTGACCTATGGAAGCCTGAGCTTGAAGGTCAAGTAATGTTGATGGACGACACTCGTGAAGTGTTCCATATCGCTCTGCGTAAACTTGGCTACTCAGGTAACTCAAAAGACCCTAAGCAAATCGATGAAGCGTACGCTGAGCTACAAAAGTTGATGCCTAACGTTTTAGTTTTCAACTCTGACAACCCTGGCGCACCTTACATGTCTGGTGAAGTGGGCGTTGGTATGCTTTGGAACGGTAGCGCCGCAGCGGCACAAAGTGAAGGCCTGAACCTTAAACTCGTTTTTCCTAAAGAAGGCGGTATCGGCTGGGTTGATAACTTCGCTATCTCTTCCGGTGCGAAGAACGTAGAAGCCGCTCACAAGATGATTGACTTCCTACTGCGCCCAGAAATCGCAGAGCAAATCTCTCGTGATACTGGCTACCTAACGGCGGTGGAAGAATCGAATGCTAAGTTTAAAGACGTTGCCCCACTGTTCCCTTCTCAAGAAGACCTTGACCGTGTTGAATGGCAAGATGCGGTTGGTGATCTAACCGTTAAGTACGAAGATTATTTCCTCAAGCTGAAAGCGGGACAATAATCTAGCTTGTGTAACAAGTCATCAACCATAGGAAAATAGGCAGCAATACGCTGCCTATTTTTGTCTTAGGCTGATATAATCGCGCGTTGCTAGTTTTATTTGTCTTGGTATCATAGATTTATCGTCTCATAACAAGGAGACAACGATATTCAAGCTAAATGAACATATTTGTGCTTACTGCGATTTGGCTCCACTCGATAACTCCAGCTAGTATTGACTTGTCCAATCGCGAAACAAAACGGAAAACAAATGAAAAGTAAATTCTACGCAAGCGCTCTATGTGCAGCGACGCTCATCGCTACCCCTGCAATGGCTGCTGATCAAGAACTGTATTTCTACAACTGGTCGGAATACATTCCAAACGAAGTTCTTGAAGACTTTACAAAAGAAACCGGAATCAAAGTTATTTACTCTACATACGAATCTAACGAGAGTATGTACGCAAAACTAAAAACTCAAGGTTCTGGTTACGACTTGGTAGTACCGTCTACCTATTTCGTCTCTAAAATGCGTAAAGAAGGCATGCTACAACAGATCGACAAAGAGAAATTATCTCATTTTGCCGATCTTGATACTAACTTCCTAAACAAACCGTTCGATCCGAACAACAACTACTCTATCCCATACATTTGGGGTGCGACCGGTATTGGTATCAATGCTGACATGCTAGACAAATCATCGGTTACTAAGTGGGATGATTTTTGGGATAGTAAGTGGGAAGGTCAACTAATGCTGATGGATGATTCTCGCGAAGTATTCCACATTGCATTGACTAAGCTTGGTTACTCACCAAACACGACTAACCCAGAAGAAATCAAAGCCGCTTACGAAGAACTGAAAAAGCTAATGCCAAACGTATTAGTATTTAACTCAGACTTTCCTGCAAACCCTTACCTTGCGGGTGAAGTTTCACTAGGCATGCTTTGGAACGGTTCTGCATACATGGCTCGTCAAGAAGGTGCGAACATCGACATCATCTGGCCAGAAAAAGGCACTATCTTCTGGATGGACAGCCTAGCAATTCCAACTGGCGCAAAGAACGTTGACGCCGCTCATAAGATGATCGATTTCCTACTACGTCCTGAGAACGCAGCTAAGATTGCACTAGAGATTGGTTATCCTACGCCAGTTAAAACGGCACACGATCTGCTACCGAAAGAATTTGCTAATGATCCAAGCATCTTCCCACCACAAGAAGTGATGGACAGCGGTACTTGGCAAGATGAAGTTGGCGAAGCGAGCGTAATGTACGATGAGTACTTCCAAAAGCTAAAAGTGAACAACTAATTCGTTAGTTTTAAAGATATGAAAAAGCGGCTCATGAGCCGCTTTTTTGTTCTTAATGACAAGACAAACACTCTTCCTGTTGAAGTTATTACGCTCTTTCTTTTCCTTCTAGAGCCAGTATCTCGTCAACTAATTTTGGAACCTCAACGCTTGCTTTTCCGTAGCGTTTTTCCTCAAATTCACTTTCTACCGCACTAGGTTCTAGGTTAATTTCAATGGTATGTGCGCCGTGCATTTTTGCATCATGAACAAAACCTGCTGCGGGATACACAACGCCAGAAGTCCCAATAGAAATAAACAAATCTGCTTCTTCTAATGACGCGTAGATATCACCCATTCGCAGTGGCATTTCACCAAACCAAACAATATGTGGTCGCATTTGTGAAGGGATCTGACAACAGTGACAAAGTTCGCCTGTCTTAATGTCCTCATTGTGCTCTACTACTTGGTTAGATTCACTACAGCGCGCCTTGAGCAACTCACCATGCATGTGAATCACATTCTGACTGCCGCCTCTTTCGTGAAGGTTGTCTATATTTTGAGTGATGACCGTCACTTTACCTTCTAACTCAGCCTCTAAACGACCTAATGCTTCATGCGCTGCATTAGGCTTTATCGCATTATCTTGAAGTTTCTTGCGGCGTTGGTTGTAAAAGTCTTGAACAAGGTCCGGATCGCGAGCAAACCCTTCAGGCGTTGCTACATCTTCGATACGGTGATTCTCCCATAGGCCATCTTGCGCACGAAATGTTTGAATACCAGATTCGGCCGAGATACCTGCACCAGTAAGTACTACAATATTTCTATAAGGGAAATTCATAACTCATCCTTGCTGTTTTTTCATTAGCTTAACACTGAAAGAATAGCAACAGTAGTAATATGGATTAGACTATAGTCGTAATGGTCACTATTAGAATTACAATTTAAGAGGAACAGCAATGAGACAAGTATCTCTAACGTTTACATTGCTTCTGACTTTGGCAGGCTGTCAACTTACCAATGTTGAAGGCGAAGTCGATGATGTAAAGGTAAGAGTCAGCACCAATGATGATGACCATCGAGGTAATGGTAATTTCTGTCCTCCGGGCCAAGCCAAGAAAGACAATTGCTAAAAGAGCGGCTTTATGCCGCTCCCATATTGGCCTCAATCCTCGTTGGTCGAAGATATTTTATGAATGGCTAGGTCAGCGCCATTGAATTCGTCTTCTTCTGAAAGCCTCAGTCCCATACTGGTATTAATCGCACCGTAGACTACAAGTGCACCAAGCGCTGCGATGGAAAGGCCCAAAAGCGTTCCTAGAAGCTGAACGATAATGCTCACGCCACCTAGCCCACCCAATGCGCTTTGACCAAAAATCCCAGCGGCAATACCACCCCAAGCGCCACATACACCGTGTAAAGGCCAGACACCCAGCACATCATCAATCTTGGTTTTGTTTTGTAGGTGGGTAAAAAGATAAACAAATAGCACGCCAGCAATCGCACCTGTCACTAAAGCACCGATAGGATGCATTAAGTCTGAGCCCGCACATACAGCAACCAAGCCAGCCAGTGGGCCGTTATGAATAAAGCCAGGGTCATTCTTACCAGCCAACAATGACGCGACAATGCCTCCGACCATTGCCATCAATGAGTTCATAGCCACCAAGCCACTTATGCCTGACACAGTTTGAGCTGACATGACGTTGAAGCCAAACCACCCCACACATAAGATCCAAGCTCCCAAGGCCAAAAATGGAATATTCGAAGGTGCAAAGTTGGTGTGCTTTCCTGCTCGAACTCTGCCTTTTCTCATGCCCAAAAACACGACGGCAACAAGCGCTATCCAGCCGCCAACACCATGCACAACGACTGAACCTGCAAAATCGTGGAAGCCATAACCAAAGGTATTTTCAAACCAAGCTTGAACACCAAAGTTTCCGTTCCAGATCATTCCCTCAAATAACGGGTATACGATGCCGACAGTGAAAAATGTTGCGATTAGAATCGGATAAAAACGAGCTCGTTCTGCGATACCACCTGAAACAATAGCGGGAATCGCTGCAGCGAAGGTCAGCAAGAAAAAGAACTTCACTAACTCGTAACCATTGCCTTGAGATAATGTCTCAGCATCAGCAAAGAAGGTGCCGCCATAAGCGACCCAGTATCCAATAAAAAAATACGCGATGGCGGATATACCGAAATCAACCAATATCTTAACTAAAGCATTAACTTGGTTCTTTTGGCGCACGGTTCCTACTTCAAGAAAAGCGAAACCAGCATGCATCAAAAAAACCATGATTGCGCCAAGTAGTAAGAAAAGTGTGTCGGAACTTTGCGTGAGAGTTTGTACAGCGCCGTGTACCTGATTGGCAGTTACACTCATTATAATTGTCTCCATTGATCTGTAGCGCACTTATCCTGTGCATCAAAGTTAGGCTCATCACCAATTTGGTGAACTTGATTTATAGAGCGTCTAACAGAGCAATTCTCATTCCATAATTTATATTTCTAACACTTACGCTTTAATTTATTGTTTTGTATGAACTTTAATAAAATTAGGTATTCTTGAAATGGTGTTTAACATGCTAATAAATGCACCAATGTGGTTTTAGTGCACCAACATAATGCGCACCATATAGCTCAACAAACAGCAAACTTTATACGATAAACGTAAAAGCCACCCCATGAGAGGTGGCTTATATACGGAATTGCTAACTAAAGGAGTTTATCGAGTGATCTTCCCTGCTTTTACTTCTTCTAACCAACGTCCTTCAACAAGATAGGGAGGGAGCCAACCAGTTTCAACAGATAAACGGTTACCTTTGTCATACCACATGCAAGCCATGCCAAGCAGAGGGAAAGAGATGAAAGTTTCTATAGAAATCAAGTCCTCTGACTTATCGAGCCTCATTTGGTATTTCTCTTGGAACTGAAGGTTCTTAATAAGTACTTCTTCAAAGTCATAACCGATGTCAGTTGTCAGGGCAGCAAAAGTTTCCAAAATACCCATGGCGATTTCTAACGCCCAATTATCACCCTGAGCAACTGCCGCGTCCATCGCGGCCACCAGTTTATCAGGGTAGTCCGATGTGCGGTTATGGAACGACTGGATGACATCTACTAGCATATAAGACAACTTACCCGCCCTAGTGGCACTTTGTTTCATCAGAGAAATGGGAAAGTTCGCCAATACATCCATACTTGGCCTGTCACGCACAATTGCCGATATAAAATAAGCATCCAGCCACATTGAAGGACAAATGAAGCCCATTTCTAAGATACCTTCACCATCCCATGTTACTTCTGGATAATCTAGTATCTGAACAGTTAATGGCTCATTAGGAAACATAGCCAGCCGATGATAACAAGCCCCCATTAATGAAGTTTCATAAAGGCGTAATGTACAAATTTGTTCGTCTTCATGTGAGGTTTGAAACCATGTATACCAGCGAACCTGGTCGATGGCAAAATCACCAAGACTGACTAGGTTTTCCCGCCTGACTTTAAGACCTTCTTTTCTGTTATCTAGGACTCTATTTATAAATTTTTTTTTACTCACAATTGCTTGTGTGTCAAGTTCAGGATTTGCTTTGCGTTCTACAACCTTGCTCGATTCATTACTTTGCATTTTTACTTTAATCCTTTGGAATTAATTTTAAACTCTGCCACTTCTAGCTTTAAGTCCGAGGCCTTTCCACTTTCAGGGATGCTTGCTTGCGTATGTATATATCGAATAGGTCTACCGGATAAAGCGGCGTATTGAATTTCGTCGGCAGCTACTTTTTCTGTTGTTCCTTCTAAATTTTTCGACATTAGCTTAACTATTTCCGCCGTATATTTACTTGTCCCTTGCTGATACGCCTCGTTTCCAATCTTACGGCTGCCCAGCGGGCTGCTACCCCCTTTGGCCTCAACAATTATAATTTCACCTGGTGGCGGCTCTTCCACCTCGTAAACCATATCAAAATCGCCCGGCTTCGAAATTGAGGTTCCAATATCTTTGGGATGAAGCAGCTTAGCATTAGGACGTTTACTCCGGACAAAGTCATCCGCGGCTAACTCACCAATTTTTGCGGACTGTTGGTTAATATTGCCAATTTGAGCGTTATATCCCTCTTCGCCAGTTCGAGCGTCCATTGCCTCTTGACGCTCTTTCAAGCATTCGTCAATTTTTGCTTTGTTTCTTTCTGTTAGCTCATAATCACTCGTATTGAGTTCAGAGTTTTCTTTATACTCTGCTTTATTCAGCACAAGATCTTCAGTGAAGATCGTACAACCTTCCTCTCCACCAACTTTCTCTGAGTCAAAAACATGCGCATTTACAAACTCCTCAATCCCAACAACATACTGCACTTCGTGTCTGATGCCATCTGAGTGATTGATATGACGGTAAAAAGTAATCTCGTTTCTCTCGCAATCAATATGGTCTAAATCGTATTCATATCGAATATGATTTTTACCTTTGGGTTTGCGGATTTTGACTTGCGAGCGAACGCCATCTTCTCCGACGGATGACTCTTTTGCTGCTTCTAAAATCTGATCGCAAACCTCTTGGGGAACATCGCTTTGCGCCTGATACTCTGCCAACATTTGACCCAAGCGTTTTAGCCCTTCTTCACATAGGAAACCTGTTGGGTCAATCCATTGGATAGGGTTGACTGCATATTGGTAATGATTAATACCACCAGCAATAGATATCGGATCTTGTTGGATAAAACGTCCTAGCTTAGGGTCGTAATACCGAGCGAGGTTGTAATGTAAGTTGGTTTCTTGATCGAAATACTGTCCTTGAAAACGCAATGGATTTACTACTTTTTCAATATGTACATGAGCAAAGCCGTGAGCATCGTAGCTGGCACTCCATACAACATTCCCTTCGCAATCGATCAGTCGCTCTGGTTTACCAACTTGATCGCACTGGTACCAATAAATAACGTCATTTTCTAGCAGTGCCACTGGCGTGTAGGTTTCTGGTTGATATAGATACCAACGGAAAGCACCTGAAGAACGTTCACCAATTAAACGTTCACCTTCCCACAGGAACTCTGTAACGCCTTGTTGTGTAATTTTCTTCGTTCTGCGCCCTAATGCATCATATTCATATTGACTGATACCATCGTCGGTGTGAACTTCAATGAGCTGATTTAACGCATCAAATACGCGAGTCTGAACGTGTCCTTGCCCTTCACGTTTTGTCTGGTTTCCTTGCGCGTCATATTTGAACCGGACATCATCGTGTACTTCAATACGATCAGCGAATACCTCTGAAGATGGCAAAGTAGGATTGCCAAAACTATCGTATTCAAACTTAGTCACTTCTCCGGAAGCATTGACTCGTTTCAGTTGCCCTAAGGTATCGTACTGATAGTGCGTTGCTCCTGCCATATTATTAATGATTGATGAAATACGGTTTTGCGCATTGTAAACGTACTTTTTCTCTCTATCCGGCCAATGTTGTTCGACCAAACGACCAACACCATCATAAATGATGCGCTCATTAAAATGTGCCGTTTCAATTTGGGAAACTCGTCCCATTTCATCGTAATGAAATTTGATTTGAGGTAAATCTAGGTTTCCAAACCGAATCGCTGAAAAACGCCCATATCGATCATAAGAGAAGTTCAGCTCCGTATTATCTGGCAGTACCTGAGATACGCGTTGGCCAACTCTGTTAAACTCCTGCGCTATCTCAAACTGGCCTTGAATGCGCTTTGTTAAATGCCCGAATGAAGAGTATTGGTATTGCAATGTGTGATGGCGATTGGATGCGAAAGTAAGTCGCCCACCAAGCGTATAATTGAAGTGGTTCTCTACAATACTGCTACCATTTCCTGCTTTGACGTGCTTGAGATAACCCGCAGCGTCATAGCGATACAGCACCGTCCTATCGGCGACTTGCTTACGATGGATCCGTCCCATATGATCATAATCAAATTGGCTTTGTAGATTATCAAACCCGACAGTTCCTGACAGCTGGCCTTCATCGTCATACAGGAATTCGAACTCTAAGCCGTCACTCCGAACTAATTTAGTCAGGTTACGTTGTTGATCGTATTCGTAAGAAATATGGCTGCCATCGGGAAAGATGACTGCTTCTTGTTGCGCGAGTGCTCCCCATTGATACGAGGTAATGCCTGCTGGCGTTCGAATCTGAGCAACACGGCTGTGCTCATCGTAAGAATATTCTTCGCTATAACCGACTTTGTCTTCGTCGTTAAAATAACGAACTGATGTACGCCTGCCAAATTGATCATAAGCGAGTTGAGCAATACACCCATCGGGATAAGCAACGCCATTCACTAAATCTTCTTCATTGTAGCTATAACGAAGTAATGTACCGTCTATTTCATTCGCGATAAGTCTTTGTTGTTCATCCCACCACCACTGACTTTTCTTACCATCTTCAGACTCTTTTTTGACGACTTGACCGTGTTTATCGTAATCATATTCCGTGACACAGCCGAACTGATCGGTATCCCAAACTCTTTGACCGAGGCTATTGTAGTAAGCCTTCTCGATATCCCCGTCAGGTGAAACCGTTTTAACTAACTTACCTAAGCCGTCATAACCATATTGAATTTCTTTGCCAGAGGAATGAAACTTAGAAACTAATTGACCATGCTGATTATATTGATAATTGACCGTTGACTGATCAGGATAGATAGCTTGTGCTTTTCGTCCTAATTCATCATATTGCCATCGCCAAGTTCTACCTGTGGGGCTTATTTTCTCAAGTAGGTTACCCTGCTCGTCATGCAAGAAAGACCATTGATGATCTAACGAGTCAGAATAAGAAGAGTGATTTCCTTGATAATGGAAACGATAGTCATAAATTCCTGCGTCCCCAACGTTTCTGATGCACTTCGCTTTTGCACCTTCGCCATCCCATTCAAAATAATGAGTAAAGCCAGTTGGTCGTACACGCTTAATAATTAAATGGCCGAGGTATTGATACTGTTCCTTTAGGCCCAAATGATTAGTTGCACTGACCAAATCATCGTGCTCATCATAGGTATAAGTTGCCAGAACTTTTTGGGACTTTGCATTAAGCAGTTCTACAAGGCGTCCTTGCTTATCATATTGACATTCAAGAACCGGACGCTTGTTATATGCGATCTCGATCAATCGATGGTTTCGAGAATACTGCAATTGAAACGTTGAAAACGTGCCATTTCTAACTTGTTTAGCTAGCCAACGATCATCTTTTTGCTCAAACCGATATTGATGCCCACTAGCGAGCGTTACAATCCGAGTTGTTGAGCTCAGGAAATAACAGCTCGCACCAGCGTATATCTGGTAACTTGTTGCTCCAATATCTACTGGCTCAAATTCTGTGATATCTGCCTTATCGTCAACAAACTCCCAAGCGATAACGTTGTCTTTCTCGTCCGTCTTCTCGCGTAATTCAAACTGAAATGCATGTCGCCAACCAAAGCCCATTCCATGATTTACATCCGACTGCGAAGAGCGGTAAGTACGCTGCCAAGTAGTACCTTGTTGTAGCTCGATATCATAGAGTTCGAGAATTTCTTCACCCGTCACAAGTGATACAGGATCACCGGCTTTCTCATGTTTTTCGCTGCTTTGTTGCTGAGGCTTGGCGGATGCGGCACTTCTGCCACTCTTTTTATTCGACTTCCCCTTTCCCTTCGATGGTTTTGCATTGACGGTATTTTGAGTCGGTGGAGGCGTAACCGCTGACGAGAGTGCGTAGTTTTCGCCGGTAGGTACAATTCGAGCGACACGCAAGTCACCGTTCACCAAAGCATTGGCAAACGTTGAATTATAGTGTTGGGAAGTAAGCTCACCGTCAGGTATGTTTGGCTTGAATTGACCAATCGTATAGAACAAGTCCTCGACAGAGCGAAGGTCAAGCTCACCAAAGCTCTCAAGAAACTCTATTGCCTCTTGTTTGGTCACGAATGTTTTAGGTTCGCCGCTAGTAAGTAACTGACCAGAGAAGTGATAACTTTCGCCAAAGCGATTCGTGATAGGAATGACGAATTGAGGGATCATAGCCGTAACGTGTTTGTCCTTTTCTTACCTTGCCGCATCATTATTTAATACTCGTTTCGCTCTTTTTTATTTGTGAGAGCAAGATGCCTTAATCAAACATCCTCCGATAGAGATTCCTCTGTATGCGTAGACTGAATGTATTGATGGCAATTTTCACGTATGCAACTCTTTGAATTTCTGAGCGCAGCGTACTTTAACGGGACGATGAATCCTGAGTAAATGAACAATAGCGTGAGTGAGACTAATGTCTCATCGTGACGCGATTTTTTTACATGTTTCTTACTTAACTATGATTTTCTGCCCAGTTACGTAAATTCACTCAAAAAGTTGCATCAAGTATCACCACTGCGACGCAACGCTTCATATTTGAGACAAAACAGCAACAAAAAAACCGCCTATTACGGCGGTTTTGCTTAAAGAATACTGATTAAAGGTTTGGACCTGTCGATGGTCTGTGTGGTTGGTTATTGAGCAGTTGCTGCATCCCTTGAAACATTCGTATAAACCACACCAAGATGGCTAATGCAGCAAACACCATCCCTACCCAAGGAATAAAGTAAGCGATGGTTTCAAGCAAAGTACTATGCAACCAATAATCACTCACGCCAACGAGTACACCGTTAGAAGTCGCGACGGTGACGATCAACACAACAAAAAACGTCAGGTAGAGAAAGAAGGTGCGAATTAAACCGTAGTAATGAGAAATCACTACGTCGCTGTCTTCTCCCTTATCTAATCGGTAACCCGCATAGATAATTGCGATAACGCCTGAGATCAGAAACGTAAACGGGGTCAGACAGCTCAGGATGTACGCAACCCAAATCCCGTTATGAGGTTTGTTCATTCGCTTTCGCTCCTTTTACTTCCGTTTGTGCCGTATCTGTTTCGCCCATTGCTTCTTTGGATTTCACTTCTTCATACCAAAGATCGTGATGCTCTTTCGCCCATGTTTCATCAACTTCACCTGTCACCATGCCTTCTAGCGCACCTTCCATACCGAATAGACCAATATAGATGTGGAAGATAAAGCCACAGATTAGAATCAGCGCCGAAATCGCATGAACTAAGTTAGAAAGCTCCATGTCACGGCGAGTTTGGCCAAAGATAGGAAAGTCCAGAACTAAGCCACTCACTGCCGCGATAGCACCAAAGAAGATTAACAACCAATAGATTGCCTTCTCACCACCGTTTGAGAAACCAGCTGACGGATGTGTGCCTTTGTGTTTACCAACCATGCCGCCCATTTTCATAAACCAACGAACATCAGTCATGTTTGGAATCGACTTGCGCCACCATTTAAAGAGCACGAGCATCAGTAAAATGAAGAACAATGGTCCCATGTAATTGTGGTACTGCTTCGCCAACATGACGATAAAGCCCCAGAACTCAGTAGGAACGTACGGTTTTAAGAAGTGCTTACCGTAAACCAGCATCAAACCACTGAATGCCAGAGTTAAGAATGTAAACGCCATACTCCAGTGAAGCGCGCGGTCTAAACGAGACCAACGCTTCATTTTTTTACCAGTACGCGGCTTGCTAAGCATCAAAGGACCAACGAATACGTAAGCCATGATAACCATCGCGATACTGCCGAAAATCGCGATAGCACCAGCAGGAGACATCCATTTCTCTTTTAGAATGTACCAAGTCTCACCAGGTTTACTGATCAATACGCCATGTTCTGGCGATTGAGACGTGGTGTAGCCTTCTTGCCCCTCTCTGACTTCGCGCCAATAGTCTGCCCCGGCGAGTTGCGTGATCTCCTGTTGAATAACTTTAGAAGATTGTCCCTCTGCTGAAGCAGGCATTGCAAAAGTCAGCAGCAATGCCGTCATCATTGACAACATTGCTAGAGATGCACGTTTAAGCGTGTTTAACATGTGCCTCTCCTTACTTAGCTTTTCGTCGCATCGTAAGAAAGATCGTTTCCGTCTGTCCAACCTGCGTTTTTCGCGCCGCGTTCTACCACACGTTGACGGAAAATGTCAGAGACTTTCTCTGCGTCACCCGCAAGCAGCGCTTTGGTTGAACAAAGCGATGCACACATCGGTAACTTGCCTTCTGCGATACGGTTCGCACCGTATTTTTGACGTTCTTCCTCAGAGCCAGGCTCTGTTTCTGGGCCGCCCGCGCAGAAAGTACATTTATCCATTTTGCCACGTTCACCAAACGCCTCTTGTTTAGGAAATTGAGGTGCGCCAAACGGACAAGCAAACAAACAGTAACCACAACCGATACACAGATCTTTATTGTGAAGAACGATGCCGTCTTCGGTATGTTCGAAACAATCAGCTGGACAAACTGCCATACAAGGCGCATCGGTACAGTGCATACAAGCAACAGAGATAGAGTTTTCACCAGCTTCACCGTCGTTTAGTGTTACCACGCGGCGACGCTGAATGCCCCATTCAAGCGCATCGTCGTTTTCGTTCTTACATGCAGTAACACAGCCGTTACACTCGATACAGCGCTTGGTGTCACATAGGAATTTCATTCGTGCCATTGTCAGACTCCTTACGCTTTACGAATGTTACATAGGGTTACTTTGGTTTCCTGCATCAAGGTAACCGGGTCGTAACCGTAAGTGGTTGCCGTGTTAGCCGATTCGCCAACAACGTAAGGCTGTGTACCTTCTGGGTATTTAGGACGTAGGTCTTCACCTTCGAACTTACCGCCAAAGTGGAACGGAATGAACGCCAAGCCAGGTTTCACACGACGTGTTACCATCGCTTTCACCCTGATTCGTCCCTTCTCTGCACCTTCAACCCAAACATCATCACCATCTCTGAAGCCAAGATCGTTCGCGTCTTTCGGGTTCACTTCAACAAACATTTCTTGTTGAAGCTCGGCAAGCCAAGGGTTTGAACGCGTCTCTTCACCACCACCTTCGTATTCAACCAGACGGCCAGAAGTCAGAACGATTGGGTACTCGCCCGATTTGTCCTGCTCTTGAATGGATTTATACAACGTAGGTACACGGAAGATTGCATCTTTGTCTTCCCAAGTTGGGTAGTCCGTTACAAGGTCACGACGTGGTGTGTAAAGTGGTTCACGATGCAGTGGCACACGGTCTGGGAACGTCCAAACAATCGCACGCGCTTTCGCGTTACCAAATGGAATACAACCGTGCTTGATCGCGACACGCTGAATACCGCCAGAAAGGTCAGTCTTCCAGTTTTTACCCTCTGCTGCCACTTTCTCTTCAGCAGTTAGGTCGTCCCACCAACCAAGTTGTTTCAATAACTTGTCAGTGAACTCTGGGTAACCATCTTTGATTTCACAGCCTTTCGAGTAGCTGTCTTCTGCAAGAAGGCTCTTGCCTTCAAATTCCACACCAAAGCGCGTACGGAAATTACCGCCACCTTCTGCAACCGTCTTTGACGTATCGTACAGAATGTGTGTACCTGGGTGTTTCATTTCTGGTGTGCCCCAGCATGGCCAAGGTAGACCATAGGTTTCACCGTTGACAGGGCCACCTTCCGCTTCCAATGTGGTTTTGTGGAACGTATGCCAGTTTTGTTGGTGCGCTTTCAAACGCTCTGGGCTTTGGCCTGTGTAACCAATCGTCCACATGCCTTTGTTGAATTCACGCGTTAGGTCTTCAATCACCGGCTGGTTGTTTTCAACACGGATGTTTTTGAACAGAAGATCGGAATAGCCCAGTTTCTTCGAAAGCAGGTACATGATTTCGTGGTCTGGTTTTGATTCAAACAAAGGTTCAATCACCTGCTCACGCCATTGTAGAGAACGGTTAGATGCGGTAACGCTGCCGTGTGTTTCAAACTGTGTTGTTGCAGGAAGCAGGTAAACGCCGTCGGTACGGTCGTTCATTACCGCAGCAACCGTTGGGTAAGGGTCCACAATCACCATCATGTCCAACTTCTGCATCGCTTTTTTCATCTCAACACCACGTGTTTGAGAGTTCACTGCGTGTCCCCAGTAGAACATTGCACGGATGTTTTCGCGCTGACGAATGTTGTCTTTGTTCTCCAGTACACCATCAACCCAACGAGATACAGGAATACCTGCACTGTGCATTGGTTTCTGACCGCTGTAAGCGTTGTCATCGAAACGACCTTTGATCCATTCGTAATCGATTTCCCACACTTTTGACCAATGACGCCAAGCGCCTTCAGAAAGGCCGTAGTAGCCAGGTAGCGTGTCAGAAAGTACGCCAAGGTCGGTTGCGCCTTGTACGTTATCGTGACCACGGAAGATGTTTGCACCGCCGCCTGATTTACCAATGTTACCAAGCGCTAGCTCAAGCACACAGTAAGCGCGTGTGTTGTTGTTACCAGTAGTATGCTGAGTACCACCCATACACCAAACAATACAGCCCGGGCGATTTTCAGAAAGCAGTTTTGCTGTTTGGTAAACGTCTTCTTCGCTTACGCCTGTTACGCGCTCAACTTCTGCTGGCGTCCATTTCGCTACTTCAGCACGGATTTCATCCATACCGAATACACGTTGACGGATGAACTCTTTATCTTCCCATTGGTTTTCGAAGATGTGCCACAACACACCCCAAATAAATGCTACGTCAGAACCAGGACGAAGTGATACATAGTGATCCGACTTTGCTGCCGTACGTGTACGACGAGGATCCGCTACGACGATCTTACAGTTGTTCTTCTCTTTCGCGATCAGAATGTGCTGCATCGCTACTGGGTGTGCTTCAGCTGGGTTTGAACCAATGAATAGCATCGACTTACAGTTGTGCATGTCATTGAAAGAGTTGGTCATCGCACCGTAACCCCAAGTGTTCGCTACACCCGCCACGGTTGTTGAGTGACAAATACGCGCTTGGTGGTCAACGTTGTTCGTACCCCAAAGTGATGCCATTTTGCGGAACAAGTACGCTTGTTCGTTGCTGTGCTTTGCGCTTCCCAAGAAGTAAACCGAATCAGGGCCGGACTCTTTACGGATGTCCATCACCTTGTTACCGATTTCTTCGATCGCTTGATCCCAAGAAAGCTTTTTCCACTTACCGTTTTCAAGCTTCATTGGGTATTTAAGACGGCGCTCACCGTGGCCATGTTCACGCAGTGCTGCACCTTTTGCACAGTGACCACCGGCGTTAAATGGGTGGTCGAATGCAGGCTCTTGACCCGTCCAAACACCATTTTGAACTTCTGCGTAAATACCACAACCCACTGAACAGTGAGAACAGATAGTACGTTTTATTTCTGTTTTCGCTTCTGGATCGACAGATTTTGCTTGCGCTTTTTTCATCATTCCCGGTGCAAATAGACTAGCACCAACCACTGCGCCACCAGCGGCAAGCGAAGTGTTTTTCATGAATGCACGACGAGATACGCCAAGCTGGTTCGTTTCTTTGCTCACACTGTCGGAGCGTTTGACAAGTTTCATCCGTTATCTCCTAAAGTGTGTCGTAGTAATCGCGAATGTGTTGAGTTTCACGATACCCTTTCTTCTTCACGTCGTTTTCAGAAGGCTCAACCGTTTCTGAAGCAACGGCCACTTTCGTGGTTCCCGCAACAACAGCACCGGCAACGGCAGCGGTTGTGAAGCCTTTTAGGAGATCCCTACGGCTTGTGTTTATTTCTTTATTATCTTTCATCATTGCTTCCTTACCTTACGGTAGATCTTTGGAGACTCATGCCTCTCTATCGATATGACCAAGTACTGCTCGATTACTCGTAATCAGTGACGTTTTTCACATCAATTTTTAATTTGTTCTTACTGCTTTTGGTGTTCACGCTAAAGCGCACTTGCTCTAACGTTAAAAACGCATCGCAAAGCTGTGCAGCTGGCTTGTAGAAGTTCACGCTTTCTGCGCTCTCTAGTTGGCGCGTAAAAGATTGGAACCAAGGGGCGATGTGTTTGTTAAACACCGCTTGCTGAAGTTCTTCCTCTTCACCTGTCAGCATTGCCATCACTTCGCACAGTGCAGAAATATGGTCTTCAGGCTCTTTCACGTTCTCTTCTCGTTCGATGCCTAAAAGATCCAAATCGCGACGAATTTCCGCTAACGGTTTTTCCATCATCGAGCCAGTGCGATGCCAAGATCCGAATGGCACAACTTCACCACGTCCAATGCCAATAAACAGATCTTGATATTCTTCTTCTAACGCTTCTCGCTGCGTTTCGTTCGCGGCTTGTTGCAGTGCGAGCCAAGCTTTTTGCATCGCGCTCTCAGACGGTTCAATTTCTAGCGACTTCAGGAACGCCAGCATTTCATCACTAGGCGCACTACGAAAAAGTGCAGATAGTACGAGATAAATGTCTGTTCTCAGTGTTTGTTCTTGTTGTGTGTCCACTGCGAGCTCCTAGTATTTCAGTTGTTTCATTGGGTCTTCTGCCATCGACTCAAACATGTCGATCACACGGCAGTCTTCACACATCGCGATACGATTGATCGCCGCTTCATCAGAGAAATGAGAGTGACCGCGTAACTTGTTTTGTAGCATGTCGATCATCGATTGCGGAGCAAAAGGCTTGTGACAACGAATGCACTCGGCTGCCTTTTCTTCATGAATCACAACCGCTTTCTGGCGTTCTTCTTTCACCCAGTTCATACGAGGAGTAAGCGTCAGCACTTTCTCTGGACACGCTTTCTCGCACAGCCCACATTGAATGCAGTCTTGCTCGACGAATTTAAGTGACGGAGATCGACCGTCCGTATGCAATGCACGTGTTGGACACACCGCCACACAGCTCATACACAACGTACAATCTTTACTTTCACAAGAGACTGTGCCGTAAGGTGCGTTCGCTGGAAGTTCAACAATGTTCTCAACTGGAATACGTGATGCGGACAACGCATCCAACGCCGTAAATAGACGCTGACGTTTGTTGCCTTGCAAGTCTCCTAATGCCAAATCAAAAGACTCGGTACAAAGTGTCGGAGCACCTTCACGTAGTGACTCTAGATACAGAATGTCGATGGTTTCTTTGGCGATACCAAGCTGACCGAGCAGCTCTTGAGCAATACCTACTTCGCTATTAAGCACACGAATAATGGTTTGAGGCATAAAACGTGAAGCCGCAAACAGCACCTGAGTAGCACCATTCACAAGCGCGGCGAACCAAGTATCAATACCAACCGAAGGCAGTTCTTCCACCACAATTGGAATCACATTATCTGGCAGTGCTTTTAGTGCCATCACGTTGTAGCTCTCGTGGCGAGAACTACAAATCAATACGATAGGATCTAAACCACCCGCTTGCTCATAGTTGGCGAGCGTACGTTCAATAAACTTTTGCGTATCTTCAGGGTTTGGCAGTGCGTAATGAATCGCTTCTGTCGGACACGCTGTAGCACAAGTACCCACGCCTTGACATAGGTATGGGTTGATCTCGATGCGATGGCCCGTTCTGTCGCTGCCTTCACTCGATAGTGCCCCTGCCGGACAAGCATCCACACACCGTTCGCAACCTTTTACGCCACGAGAGCTGTGTGCACATAAATCGGTATCTAAACGGAAGAATTTCGGTTTATCGAACGTCCCCATTAAGGTTGGAATCTCTTCCAACGCTGCAGCCAGTTTCGGATAGCCACGACCTACTGGGTAGTAGCCCGGTACTGGGACTTCTTCCGACATGCAGCTGTTAAGGCAAAGATCGAGTACGATATCGAAACAATCGCTATTGGTCGCGACCTTGGCAAGGTTGTTGGTCAAACCATGATTTTCAATCAGAACTTCAAACGTACCTAAGAACCCTGAAACCTGAACCGAATTGGCGTAATAAAGCTCGGGATTTGTGCCCTTTTCGCCATCGGTAGAAAGCAGCGTTAGGCTGTTCATTTGCGACAATTGCGCTGCCGCACTTTCGATGATTGCTGTTGGGCCCACAATCAAAGTATTACCGCCGCTTTCATAGCTTACGGTTGGTGGAATAAGATTGGTCAACTCTACGGTATTTTCGAAAGCGTACAGCCTCGCTTTACCGTTATTGGAAGTTGCTTGTTCTAATAATTGTTTCAGCATTGCTCAATTCCATTTATGAACATGGATAGTCTTTTCCATCTCTTAGTGTAGTTAGCGCCGGAGATTCTGCTGATTAACTTATCAATGAGAATTCTTATTCCGCCATCTATAGGCGATGAATACTACGCAGTGCGTCCGTACTAACTTCAACCAGATTGGTATTGAGCAACAAATAGCAAGTGTCATGCCAATAAAATATCAACTGAAAATCAATAGGTTATCAATTTTACTGACAAATAGTAGGGATAAAAAAACCGGTTGAGACATTTTGTCTCAGCCGGCTCATTGAGTGTTTAGTCAAAATGTACCTATTATTTATGTGGTATATTTTGTCTCACCTCGTTAGGCTGTGATTCTTCAGCAAAAGTATCACTTTCGCCAGATACTGTATTTATATACAGTTCATTTTCATCTTGAGTAATTTGGCCACTTTTGTCGGTGTTTGACTCTGCGTCTTCAACTACCTCAGATGCGATATCGTTAGCGTTAAGCTCAGACCCTTGCGCAGTTTCAGCGTCTGGTTCGTCTTCCACTTTATCTTTAACCCAATCACGCAGCGTCTCAGCGACGTCTTGAGAAAGTGACTTTAAGTTGCTGTAATCATCATCGTAATCGTCTAGGCCGTCACGCACGTTAAATTCTTCGGACAAGAACATTTTGCGCAGCGCAGCTTTCTTAACGCTTTCTGAAGCTTCAGAAACCAGCAGTTGCGCCACAGACATTTCTTCGGTTTTTTCAGTCTCTACACTCGCGGTAATGTCTGGAGCCTGACTATCCTCATTGACGTTCAAAGTATCTAAGCTTTCGTCAGCGTTTGAAAGCGCTGTGACACTATCTTCGGATTGCTCCGTCTCTGCTATCGGCGTGATCTCTTCATCATGTTGGGAAGATTCTTCTAGTTTACGTTTCGACCAACGGCTTAAAAAACTAGTTGCCATTTGCTCTGCCCGCTCCTTTGCGTTTCTTACGTCTTACTTCTAACAACTCACCGTGGCGACCGATAAAGGCTTCCATCCAAGCCTGAACGGCTAACGGCATATCGTTAGATAGTACAAGGTTATCACCATCCATATATTGCGCCGCAACAGATTGTGAAGCCGTCAGTAACTGTATCGCTGGTTTTTCACCAGACTCGACGTTATCCATCACTAAAAAGAGTTTAGGTTGCAGAGAGCTTAAGTTAAAGCGGTAGTCTGTACGTTCATCTTTATGTAATTGCAACGGACAAACATCTGGAGTCTCTTCCGTCGGATTCAGCGCAAATCCTGTCAACTGCCATTGGGTTGTCACCCAAATCCCTGTACTGATCTCATGCTCAACAAGCTCTACGCCGATTGGCCATGTATCCTCAGTCTTTTCGTAATTTTTTTCGAAATCTTTCTTATCCGACATAACTCACCCAGTCTTTCTATTTTTGGTCTGAAAACACACAGGACATTTTGCCCCCGTTTTCGACCATTTTTATTGTCTTCGAAGCAATAAACGCGCCAAGCTGATATAACTTAGTCTATATACTCCCTCAGGCTATAAGTACCAAACTAGACGAAACTCAAATGTATTGATGTGTCATTACTGCGAACTCGCAGTTTTAATGCATTGTTGACATAAAACCTCGCAATTTCTGTGGGAACCGCTATTTTGGAATGAGATTTGCTAGCCACTTAACAAGCTAAAATGCGTAGCAACCTAACGCTCTTAATCACTAGGACACGACTGTGCTGAAACCAAACATTATTAAAACCAGTGAAAATCCCCTGCAAACCATTGAAGTCGATGTGTACGACGAGTACGGCGAAAAACTGACAAAGCAAATCGCGTGCGAGCGTCCTCTTACGGTCATGCTGAACTGGAAAGAAGTGGTCACGCTCATGACGCTAGGTTCGCGTCCAGAAGCACTAGTACTGGGTTATTTAAAAAACCAAAGCTTCCTGTCCGACCCAGCCGCGATTGAATCCGTTATTATTGACTGGGAAACGCATTCCGCAGCGGTGATTACTAAAGAAAACACTGAACACTTAGAAGGCGCCCTGAAAAAGAAAACCGTCACCTCAGGTTGTGGCCAAGGCACTATGTATGGCAACGTGATGAAGCAGCTTGAAAATTATCAAGTGCCTCAAGTTCCTCTTAAGCAGTCAGAAATTTATTCTGCGCTGGAAGCGTTAACTCATTACAACGACACCTACAAAAAAGCGGGCGCAGTACACGGCTGTGCGGTTTGCAAAGGTAATGAAGTGTTGTCATTTGTGGAAGATGTCGGCCGTCACAACGCAGTGGATACACTTGCAGGTGAGATGTGGCTCAAAGAAGAAACAGGTGAAGATAAAATTTTCTACACAACTGGTCGCCTTACATCAGAGATGGTGATTAAAGTGGCTCAAATGGGCATTCCTGTTCTGCTTTCTCGCTCTGGCGTTACTCAAATGGGGTTAGATCTAGCGAAGCAATTTGGTATTACAACCATTGCGCGTGCGAAAGGTTTGCGCTTCCAAGTGTTTACAGGAGCCGACAAGGTTGAATTTGATGTAAAAGGCAACCAATAACACCTTTTCAGTGTAAACTAAAACCAATAATGCGGATTCACAGAGGATGTGGACTATGAATAATGACCAATTGTGGAATTTTCTGCTTACGCCCAGCGGTATCATGCTTTCTATGATTATTACCTTTGGCGTGGTCGGGCTCTATGCGTATATAACCGGTCAGTTTAAGGATTAAGGCCAAATATCAAAAAAGCCTCGCTAAATAGCGAGGCTTTTGCTTTTTAAACGCTTTGCGAGTAATTACGCGTCAACACCACGAGATTTTAGGAACTCAGAGTAAGTGCCTTTAAAGTCTGTGATTTTACCATCGCGGATTTCGATAATACGCGTTGCTAGTGAGTCTACGAATACACGGTCGTGAGATACGAAGAACAACGTGCCTTTGTATTGCTCAAGCGCAGTGTTCAAAGATTCGATCGATTCCATATCCATGTGGTTGGTTGGTTCGTCCATTAGCAACATGTTTGGCTTGTGCATCATCAGCTTGCCAAGCAGCATACGACCTTGTTCACCACCAGACAGTACTTTTACTGACTTCTTAATGTCGTCTTGGCCAAACAGCATACGACCTAGGAAACCACGAACGACTTGCTCGTCATCACCTTCTTGACGCCATTGACCCATCCAATCCGTTAGGTTCATGTCTTCTGCAAAGTCATGCGCGTGGTCTTGCGAGTAGTAACCGATGTTTGAGTTTTCAGACCATTTGTACTCACCCGCACGCGGTTCAAGCACACCAGCAAGCGTGTTTAGAAGTGTTGTTTTACCCACACCGTTCTCACCGATGATCGCAACGCGCTCACCCACTTCAAAAATTGCATTGAAGTCTGAGAACAAGTCCTCTTCGAATCCTTGGCTTAGGTTTTCAACAATCAGAGCGTTACGGAACAGCTCTTTCGACTGTTCGAAACGAATGAATGGGTTTTGACGGCTAGACGCTTTAACTTCATCCAGTTTGATCTTGTCGATTTGCTTAGCACGAGATGTCGCTTGTTTTGCTTTCGATGCGTTTGCAGAGAAACGAGCAACGAACGTTTGTAGCTCAGCGATTTGTGCTTTCTTCTTCGCGTTGTCGTTTAGTAGACGTTCGCGAGCTTGAGAAGCCGCCGTCATGTAATCATCGTAGTTACCTGGGTAAACACGTAGCTCACCGTAATCCAAATCAGCCATGTGCGTACATACTGAGTTTAGGAAGTGACGGTCGTGCGAGATGATGATCATTGTGCAGTTACGTGCGTTTAGCGTGTCTTCCAACCAACGGATAGTGTCCATGTCCAAGTTGTTGGTAGGTTCGTCAAGAAGCATCACATCTGGGTCTGCGAATAGAACCTGCGCTAGAAGCACACGAAGTTTCCAACCTGGTGCTACTTCACTCATTAGACCGAAGTGTTGCTCCATTGGGATACCTACAGCAAGAAGAAGCTCGCCCGCTTTGGCTTCTGCCATGTAGCCGTCCATTTCAGCAAACTGAACTTCTAAGTCAGCCACTTTCATGCCGTCTTCTTCGCTCATCTCAGCAAGTGAGTAGATGCGGTCACGCTCTTTCTTCACTTCCCATAGCTCTTTATGACCCATGATAACGGTATCGATTACCGTAAATTCTTCGTAAGCGAACTGGTCCTGGTTCAGTTTTGCAACGCGCTCGTTTGGATCGTAGCTTACGTTACCGCTGGTTTGCTCAAGCTCGCCGCTGAGGATCTTCATAAAGGTTGATTTACCACAACCGTTAGCTCCAATTAAGCCGTAGCGATTGCCTTCGCCGAACTTAACTGAAATGTTTTCGAATAGCGGCTTAGCGCCGAATTGTTGAGTAATATTCGCTGTGGAGATCAAAACCTTTACCTTAGCAATTGGGGTGTATTTAGAAAAACCGGGCAACGGTACTTGTTCATGCTACATACTGCAAGTGTTGTTTTTATTAATTCACTCCAAGTGAAATCATTGTAAGGTTTCTAAGAAGCAAAAGCGTAAACATAAATGCGTCATCAAATACAAAAAAGAGCCACTATCGTCAGTGGCTCTTTTTCCATTAATACTTCAAAAAAGTGACTAAGCGATGTTCGTCACCTCTAGGATCAGTTCGGCTTTTTTAGGTAAATAAATACTGAATTTACTGCCTTTTCCCCATTCAGACTCTGCTTTTAACTCACCACCCGTTTGGCTGAGAATACTTTGGGAAACCGATAGCCCTAACCCTGTGCCTTCTCGTTTCGTTGTGTAAAATGGCGAGAAGATTCGACTCAAGTTTTCTGGTTTAATACCGCAGCCCTCATCAATAACATGAATCGCAGCTCCTTTCACTTCGCCCTCTTCAATCCAGTCTTCACTGACTACTGTTAAAGTTCCTTTACCGCTCATTGCGTGAATGGCGTTCATTAGCAAATTAACTAAGATTTGTAGCAAGTGGTGACGGTTTATCTCAACGGACGTATGCGCTTGTAGGTCAGTCACAAACTCAACGTCGCGTTTCTTGGTGCCAGTTTTAACCAAGGTGATGCTTTCATCAATGATAGGATTGACATGTTGCCAAGTGATTTCATCTTGAACACCGCCTTGTCGACTGTATTGCAATAAACTGCGTGTGATATTGCGGATACGATCAATTTGCGCGTGAATCGCATCAATTTCTTCTTGTACTCGACTTGCATCGTCACCCAATTCAAAATGGATCAATTCTACGTTGCCAAGAATCACGGCGGTTGGGTTATTAATTTCGTGAGCAATCCCCGCGGTGAGTTCTCCCAATGCTGCCAGTTTTTCATGAACAACGAGTTTGTCGCGAGTTTGGTTAAGCAATTGAATATGCAGCTCAAGATCTTGGGTTTTTTCTCTCAGGCTTGCCGTACGCTCTTGAACTTTGCATTCAAGTTGAGCTGCGGAGTTTTTCAGTTCAATTTTGCGCTCTTCTAGCGCGTCTAACATATCATCAAACTGTCTGGCTAACTGCGCAAGTTCATGATCGGCATCTAATCCTAACGGGCCAATCCGTTTTTCTTTACCTTGTTGGACCTGCTTCACCACTTTGTGAATGCGTTCGATCGGTCGAAACAGATCATAAGAACCGCGATATACCATCACGCCAGAAACCAGCAATAACATAACCGTAATCAAGCTGATTTCGGCAATGTTGGTCATGTAGGCTTTAACGAATGGCCACATGAGGTAACCCGTATAAAGCATACCAATAACATTGTCGTATTGGTCTTTGATTGGTTGATACGCCGTAATATACCAAGCGTCATACACATAAGCGCGATCAACCCACTGTTTACCCTTCGAAAGTACTTGGTTATACACTTCTGCGCTCACGCGAGTGCCTATGGCGCGCCCTAGCCTATGATCGCTGTCTAAAGGAACGTTGGTGCTCACACGCAAATCATCGAGAAATACCGTCAACGTACCCACAGGGCGAAGGCGGTCATTATCACTTAAGTATATGAGATCGCGGATTTGATCCACCAGCACTGTACTATTGTTAAGGAGCAAACCACCATCCAGAAAGCCGATCAAATCGTTCGCTTGGCTGTATACCGGAATCACAGTTCGACTGACTAGCCCACGCGCCTCCCTGTCACCATCAGCAAGAATAGGCACTTCTGCTCGTTTGGCGAGTTCAGGATCGAGGCGTTCGAGTTCTTCTTTATTGAGTACATCAAAAAACGATTCGCGCTTGGTGAGATCCATAAAGCGGAATTTGTTTTCCATGGAATTAACGCGTTGGAAAGAGAGAAAATCTAAAGCATATCTTTTCTTCTGCTCTGTGACCCACTTTTGCAGGTCACCTTGTGGCGTTCCTTTATTAATGCGAATACGGAAATCGTACGAATCGGCAAACGCCCGCACGTAATTGGCTTGCTTTTGCTGTAACAACGTTACACTGTTATTTGCAACACCAAGACGTTCCGAGACATCAAGCAGCGCATTTTGCCACGTGTAATGAATAGACCAATAAATGGTAATGCCGATCAGAGCTAACAACGTGAGGAAAATCGGCGCAGAGGTTAAGAATAACAAACGATAACGCACCATGGTTTTAAAACGGTGCGTCCATTTTGACAATCCTTTGTGCTGTGGGCCGTTAGTCGGCATATTCCTCATCCTCAGAATCCCATTCTTTGTATTTACGTTCTAAGGTCTTGCGAGCTACGCCCAAGTCGCGAGCAGCGGCTGATTTGTTGCCTTCGTGCAAGTTAACGACTTGTTTAATATGTGCTTTCTCGACTTCTTTTAACGTCCAGCTGTTTGGATAGCCCTCGCCAGTAAATTCTTTGCCTTCTTTAAAGGTTGGTAACTCAGCTGAGTGAGAAACAGTAATCGATACATTAGGCAGTGAATGCCCGCCATTCAGCTCTCGCCAATAGTGTGCAGGTGGTTTGCCAAGCAAGATACAACGCTCAATCAAGTTTTTCAGCTCACGAATGTTTCCCGGCCAATCGTACTCACTCATGGCTTCCATGTCCTCGTGCGCCCATTTGGGCGCAGGCATACCGAGCTCGCGCGTCAGCATGTTGCTGAAAAATGGCACCAACTCAAATAAGTCGGTTTTGCGCTCTCGCAGCGGACACACTTCAATTTTCAGAACGTTTAAACGGTAATAGAGGTCACTGCGGAAATTACCTTGATTGACCTCTTCTTGCAGGTTTCGGTTGGTTGCCGCTACGATACGGACATCAATACTGATCTCTCTTTCTGAACCGACAGGGCGAATCGTACGCTGCTCTAACACACGTAATAATGACGCCTGCATTGCAAGTGGCATCTCCCCGATTTCGTCAAGAAATAAGGTGCCACCGTTAGCAACACGGAACAAACCTTCACGCGATTTTTTTGCACCGGTAAACGCGCCCGATGTATGACCAAACAACTCACTCTCTAAAAGCTCAGGTGCAATCGCGCCGCAGTTGATTGGCACAAACGGGCCCGTTCGCCCACTCGCCTGGTGGATACCTCGTGCAACTAGCTCTTTACCTGTACCCGACTCACCTTCCACCAAAACAGAAGCGCGTGATGGTGCAAATTGGTTAATAAGTTGCTTAAGCAGACGCGTTTTTTCTGAGCCGCCGATGATCTCTGAGGTATTGTGACGCTGGTAATCGCGTGTCATGGCGTACTGCATGCGTTCGTTCAAACGGCGATCCATACAGCGACTGACCGCTTTTAACATCTGCTCAAGGTTGAATGGTTTGAGGATAAAGTCGGAAGCACCGAGCTGTAGCGCTCGAATGGCAATTTCTAAATCCGCATAACCCGTCATAAAAATCACATCGGCACGTTTGTCATCATCTTCAAACGCTTCTTCCCACTCAATTCCAGAACGCCCTGGCAGATTAATATCCAGTAAGATCAGATCATAATGTCGAGAATTACGCAGTTGTTCTGCTTCTTCGATGCTACCAGCTGTATCGACATGTGAAAAAAGCTTACCCAATGCCTTTTTCAAGATGGCTTGCATGCCTAATTCATCATCGACGACCAGTACGGAAAAGGCGCTATATTGTTGGTTTGTACTAAGATGGGATTGAGTAGACATATTTACCCCAGATGGATTTCGATGGGACAGAGTGTACCAAGTTTAAACAGAGATACCCTACAAAAAGTGCGACATTTTGTACCAACGCAAACTTTTATGCAAATAACCCCATGATTTAGTGCATATACCAAGCACTTTAAGCTTGTAAAAGGTTGGCATCTTGTTTGCTATAAGGTGGATACGGAGCGCATTTAAGTGATCTCAGGATGTTGATGTTTGCTTATTCCAACACCCTGAGACAACTTGCGTATTACGCTAATCGCTCTCGTCCAAAAAGGCTTCTCCCTAAAACCTGGAGAGATTCCAAAGAATCATTGGAAAGGAACACATAAAAATGAAAAAAATTGCGCTAACTCTGGCTGCAACGTCAATCACGCTTGTAAGTTACTCTGCGTTTTCTGCTCAAGACGGAGAACACGTTCGCCTTGCAACCACAACCAGTACTTACCATTCAGGTTTACTTGATTACCTGCTTCCACAATTTGAAAAAGACACGGGCTACAAAGTCGATGTTATTGCTGCAGGTACTGGTAAAGCCTTAAAAATGGGCGAAAACGGTGACGTAGATTTGGTGATGACACATGCACCAAAAGCTGAAGGCGCATTTGTTGAGAAAGGCTACGGTGTTTTACCTCGCAAGCTAATGTACAACGACTTTGTGATTGTAGGCCCGAAAGCTGACCCAGCAACAATCAAAAATGACGAAGGCGTGTTAGATGTATTCAAAGAGATCGCAAACAAAAACGCAACGTTCATCTCTCGCGGCGATGATTCTGGTACGCACAAAAAAGAAATGGGCTTCTGGGCTCAAACTAAAATCGAACCAAACTTTGGTGGCTACCGCAGCGTAGGTCAAGGTATGGGCCCAACTCTGAACATGGCGTCTGAAATGCAAGGCTACACAATGTCAGACCGCGGTACATGGTTGGCTTACCAAAACAAATTGGATCTAGAAATTCTGTTCCAAGGCGATGAAAAACTGTTTAACCCGTACCAAGTTATTCTTGTTAACCCTGAGCGCTACCCAACAATCAACTACCAAGGCGCAAAAGCTTTCAGTGATTGGTTGGTGAACCCTCGCGGTCAGGAACTTATCAATGGTTTCCGCCTGAACGGTAAACAACTGTTTGTTGCGAATGCTGAGAGCAAATAACGCAATATGAATCTTGCTGATACAACACTGGAAGCGCTTCGCTTATTGGTGAATTTTGATGCAGACCTATGGGAGATCGTCGCGGTCTCCTTTAGTGTTTCTATCACGGCAATATCCTTAGTGGTATTGCCGGCTATTTTGATGTCCTTTGTGCTGGCGTATACCGATTTTCGCGGCAAATGGTTTTTGCTGTCGATCGTGAATACGCTGCAAGCGGTTCCTACCGTCGTGATTGGCCTTTTGTTGTATATGTTGCTATCACGCGCTGGCCCTTGGGGAGATTGGCAAATGCTGTTCACTCAGAAGGCGATGATCTTCGGCCAAATGGTGATCTGCTTCCCTGTTTTGGTATCGATGATGCATGGAGCATTGCAATCTAGCGACCGTCGCGCAGTGGAAACCGCCATCACCCTAGGCGTCTCCATTCCGCGCGTGGCTGCTACGATGATTTGGGAAACCCGCTTTCCTCTACTCGCAGCTATCATTGCAGGGTTCTCACGTATCGTAACCGAGGTGGGCTGCTCAATGATGGTAGGCGGAAACATTATGGGCGTGACGCGCAATATTCCGACCGCTATCGCAATGGAAAGCAGCAAAGGCGCTTTTGCGCAAGGAGTTGCATTAGGAATTGTATTACTATCTTTAGCGTTGGCACTAAACTTCTTCTTATCAAGCATGAGAGGCAAAGGCTACCTCAGAACATAAAACATGAAGCAAACAAACGACTCACCATTAACCCCATGTAGAGGCGCATTATGACTATAAAAATCACCGCCGAGCAGTTATCCATGCGCTTTAAAGAGCGCGTGCTTTTCCACATCCCTGAGTTAGCCATCGGCCCAAATGATGCCATTTATCTCAAGGGTGACAATGGTGTGGGCAAAACTACCCTACTCAAAATCCTTGCTGGCTTGCTAAAACCTTCTACTGGCGATGTTGTTGCGCCAAAAGATACGTGGCTGAAAAGACTGACGCGCCGCAACGGCCGTGTCGATGTGATTTATCTCCATCAATCTCCTTACCTTTTTGACGGCACTGTTTATGAGAACGTAGTCTATGGAGTGAAATATCAACAAGACACGCAAAAAGATAAGCGAGCTCAAGTTATTCACGCGCTGCGCATGGTAGGTTTAGAAACCTTAGCGGACGAACATATTTCCGTGTTGTCCGGCGGTGAAAAACAGCGCGTTGCCATGGCAAGGGCTTGGATCTTAAAACCGTCGATTTTATTGATGGATGAGCCAAGTGCGTCTTTAGACCAAGAATCCATTGAACGATTGGTGGTGATGGCGAAAGATCTTTTGGATCGCGGTTCCAGTATCGTGGTGACAAGCCATCAGGCAAACGCACTGACCGACTTATGTAAAAAACAGTGGTGGATTAAAGACAAGACTTTGATAGAGTCTCCTCTGTTGTATGTCATACCAAAAGAAACATCCCAAGAGAATGCATATGCTTCAACCAACACAAACTAGTTGGGTCATTTTGGCTGGTGGCCAAGCCAGCCGTATGGGTGGAAAAGATAAAGGTCTGATTGAGTTAAATCAGAAGCCACTCATCGAACACGTTATTGAACGTTTATCTCCACAAACTCCACGCATTTTAATTAATGCCAACCGAAACCAAGATGCGTACAGCAAATTTGGTTTCGTATTTAGTGATCAATTCAAAGATTTCCCTGGGCCTATGGGCGGTATTCACGCGGGTTTGATGCATGCTGAAACTGACTGGGTCGGATTTGTACCTTGCGATAGTCCACAAATTAACACCGACCTTGTTGAGCGTTTCTGCCAGTTCGTCAAAGAAGACAGCGATATTTTGGTCGCGCATGATGGTGACCATCAGCAACCTGTTTTTACGCTCTACCACAAGCGCGTACTGCCAAAACTCACCGCGTTTTTAGAACGTGGCGACCGCAAAATCATTCTGCTCTACAAAGAGTGCAACACCAGTTACGTTGACTTTAGCGACTCACCAAACTGTTTTGTCAACTTGAACACTCCGGAAGAACTGGCGCAATTTGGACAATTAGAATCATGAAATACACGCTAAACATTCCTATTCTTGGTTTTGCAGCTTATTCAGGCACAGGCAAAACCACGCTACTTGAAGCCCTATTGCCAAAGCTGACTGAAGCAGGTTTACGCATTGGCATGCTAAAACATGCGCACCACAACTTCGATGTCGATAAGCCGGGTAAAGACAGCTACCGTTTACGCAAAGCTGGCGCATCTCAAATGCTGATTGCTTCTCGCAACCGTTTTGCGTTAATGACAGAAACGCCAGAAGCCGAAGCGGAGTTTGAATACCTATTAACACGTTTTGATGAAGACATGCTTGATGTGGTTTTGGTCGAAGGCTGCAAAAACATCGCGTTTCCTAAAATCGAATTGCACCGTGAAGAAGTCGGCAAGCCTTGGCTTTATCCAAACGATGAAAACATCATCGCTATCGCTTCAGACGGCGGCGAGTTGGACTCTGAACTGCCACAAATGAACATCAACGATCTTGAAGCGATTGCTCAGTTCGTTATTCAGTATGTTCAAGAAGCGAAAGCACCAAAAAACAAAGAGAAAGAAGCCGCATGTTGCGATACCCTTTCTCTAGCTTTCCTTTCTGTGGTTCAAGGCCAAGAGAAAATCCTTTCTTTGGTGAACACGGTTTCGGAAATAGAAGCATGCAAGATTGAAAATGCTTACGGGCGCGTTCTTGCGGAACATATCGTTTCACCAGTAAATGTGCCGCAATACACCAACTCCGCGATGGACGGTTATGCCATCCGCAGTGATGATGTTGAGCGCGATAGCTACCAAGTGGTTGCTGAAGTGATGGCGGGCCATGCTTACGATCAACCTCTGGACGTTGGTCAAGCGGTGAAGATCATGACTGGCGCCCCAACACCTATCAATGGTGATACCGTTGTTATGCGTGAACAAGCTTCCCAAGATGGCGATACAGTCACGTTCAATGGCGCGAACATCAAAGCAGGCCAAAACGTTCGTCAAGCAGGTGAAGATCTCGCTATCGGTAGTGACGTCTTTACCGCAGGTACTCGCCTCGCCTCTCCAGAGATGGGCATGATCGCTTCGCTTGGCTTTGGTGAAGCGAATGTATTCCGCAAATTGAAAGTTGCCGTGTTCTCCACCGGTGACGAAGTACAAGCGCCAGGAACAGAGCAAAAAGCGAATTCTATCTACGATTCCAACCGTTTTACCATCATGGGCATGCTTGAAAAGCTCGGCTGCGAGATCTTGGATTTCGGTATTCAGGAAGACAACGAACAGTTAATGATTGAAGCGTTGGAAAACGCATCGGCGCAAGCAGACGTGGTTATGACTTCTGGTGGCGTATCCGTTGGTGATGCGGATTACATCAAACTTGCCTTGGATAAACTTGGTCAAATCGATTTTTGGCGAATCAACATGCGTCCGGGACGTCCATTAGCGTTTGGTCAAATCAACAACAAGCCGTTCTTTGGTCTGCCGGGCAACCCTGTTGCCGTGATGGTTTCATTCATCAACTTTGTTGAGCCTGCACTGCGTAAGATGCAAGGCGAACAAGGCTGGAAGCCTCTGAAAGTGAATGCCATCGCGACTGAAAACCTTCGCTCTCGCCAAGGTCGTACCGAGTTTAGTCGAGGAATCTATGAACTGGATAACACTGGCCGTTTAACCGTTCGTACAACAGGCAAGCAAGGCTCTGGTATTTTACGCTCAATGAGTGAGGCAAACTGTTTGATCGAAATCTCCCCAGCTATTGATACAGTAAAAGCGGGAGAAAGCGTGACAATTATCCCACTTCAAGGCAGAATCTAGCCCAAACTAGAAATTCAAAGGTCAGCGAGTCTGGCCTTTTTGTTTAATACCGAAACCTTTTCAGAGAGACAGCTATGGCTCGCACCATTCTTTACACTTACAAAGACCAAGACAAAGAACTGACGTTCTCATACCAGCAACACCGCAACATTCAAGAAGCGGTTGCAGAAGCAGAAGGTATCGATATCACTGAGTTCCTAAAGATGGAGCAACAAATTGAAGCAGTGTCTGACACTAAAGCGGTGCGCAACTACCGCGACAACTACTTCAGAAAATTAGGCTTTAGTAAAATCACCCTAGCTCAAAAAGAAAACCTAGGCGTAGGCAAAAAGAACAAATAAGCTTAGCTACAAACAGAAAACTCGCGATTCGTCGTGAGTTTTTTATGCATGCTACTTTTGTTCATGATCCATACCCGAGCATACCGAAATTACTTAGGTATATGAGTTACTTGGGTATATAAGTTACTTCGATATACAAGTAAAAGCCCCGTTTTACCTTGATGGTCTAAACGGGGCTTTAAATTTCTTCTTACTTTGTATCGAGTAAGATTTCAGTCACTACTTGATGTTTAAGAACGCAGCGCCGCGTACACCACCTGAATCACCGTGTTTTGCTTTGATGATCTTAGGACACTTAGCTACAGACAATAAGTGTTTAGGGATGCGTTTTGGCATCTCTTCGTAAATCAATTCGAAGTTAGATAAGCCTCCACCAAGTACAACGGTGTGTGGGTCTGTTGCAGTAAACAGGTTTGCAAAGCAGATTGCTAGCAGCTCCATAAAGCGCTCGACGTGCTCTACTGCTTTCTCTTCACCCTCTGCGTGCGCTTTAATAATGTCGATCGCTTTCTTCTCTTCGCCGTAGTAATGCGCGTAAAGAAGCTCGAAACCACGACCAGATAGGTAACTATCTAAACAGCCTTTGTTGCCACAGCCACAACCCAGTAATGGTGCGTTTTCGCCTAGGTGGAACCATGCGTCGATAGGAAGACGTGTGTGACCTACCTCACCCGCTACGTGGTTGCGGCCAGAGAATACTTTACCTTCGTAGATAAAGCCACCGCCAAAACCAGTACCAAGGATCAAACCTAGTACAGATGGTTCATCTTGAAGATCTTCGTCCCAGGCTTCAGAAAGCGCGAAACAGTTTGCATCGTTTTCAATTTTTACGCTGCGACCGATTTTAGCTTCCAGATCAGCACGAAGTGGTTTGCCTTTTGCCGCAGGAACGTTAACTGTTAGTACCGTTGCATCGTCTGCGTCTTCCATACCTGGCAAGCCAAGACCAATCGTACCTTCGCAGCCAAACTCTGTATCGTATTTATTCACCAATTCCGCAATGGTATCAACCAGCAGCTCGTAGTTGTCTGTTGGTGTAGGTACACGTTCCATCGCTACACGCTCAAGCTTCTCGTTAAATGCACCAAATTCAATTTTAGTGCCACCGACATCAAAGCCGTAATACATGTATTTCTCTCCTAAAAAATGCTTCAAACGACTCTCAAAATGGCTAGAGTCAAAAGTATAAACTGATGGCATTATCCATATCTGTACGCCTGCAAACCGTGACCGAATGCAGATTTATCCCCTCACCGAAGCCAGTTGAACAACATACCATCAACAAAAGCTCATTCCTTAGAGTCAGCTCTCGGTTTTCATCCACTCTTTGAAACGTTTCAAGTGTGGCTGGTTAGGGTCGTTTTTGACTCGAGTCTTGCTCAGCATGTAAGTTTCTCTGAAGGCTTCAAACCACAATTGAAGGCATTCCGCAGCTTTAGGCTCACCAGCTTGTTTTAAAACTAATGTCGCGACTTCGGCGGTTGAAAGATGCTGCTCATTCTCGGAGCGGCGCATGATGTATTCAGACAGAGATTCCGGCTCAATGGAAAGCACAGGCAAAGATTTAAGAAAATCAGAACGACGGAATATCTTTCGTGCCTCACGCCAGCTACCATCAATAAAGATCAGCAACCATTTTTTGTTCTCGACATCTTCTTTTACTAATCGCGCTGGCTCTAGATCTTCAATTAAACGGGAGGGATCATCCACATAGTCTGCAGGAAATACAATCACCGGTTGGTAGCTGTCATCCTGTAGTAGCGCGAGCATCTCTTCAGACGGTTCTGTTCGGTTCCATTGATACACGTAAGTCTCTTGAATCGTATCAGCGATTAGACGACCGGTATTACTTGGCTTAAACACTTCGTTTTCAGAAACAATCAACATACATGCAATATTGGCCTTGATGTTTGGCTGAAGGTCGCACAAACAGTGTTGCTCAGAAACCTGGCAATATTGGCAACGAACCACTTTACATCCACGCGCGTTGAAAGGCTTGGTTGAGATAGATTGTCGGTACTGATATAAACGGTGGAAAGCGTGAATTCTCATGGTAAGTAATGCCAAGTAAAAAGTAGAGCGCGATTCTACTGATATTATGGTTTCGCCTCAAGATAAGCCCATCAGCAGTGTGTTGAAATAAATTCACTCTTATCTCGGTCATAGATAAAGAAATAAATAAGGGAATGACAGTGACAGAAACGACATTTCAAGAACCCTCATGGCTCAGATTAGGCTTTTTCCTTGGCGTATTATTGCTTTGTGCCATTTGGGAAAACAAATTGCCTAGAAAAACACTGACCGCTTCGCGCAGGTTTCGCTGGGTCAATAACTTGTCATTGGTCGCTTTTAACAGCCTAGTTATTGCTTTAATCATGCCTATCGCCGCCTTTCAAGCTGCGGTCATAGCTCAGGAGCAACAATGGGGGCTGCTCAATATTCTGTCCCTCCCCGCTTGGTTAAATATTTTTCTAACCGTCATTTTGCTTGATTTCGTCATTTACGCTCAGCATGTTGTCTTTCATCATGTAAAGCCGCTGTGGAAGATTCACCGAATGCATCACGCCGATCTCGACATAGACGTCACTACAGGCGCACGCTTTCATCCCTTCGAAATAATCATTTCAATGGGAGTAAAAATTGCAGCCGTGTTTATCTTAGGTGTTTCACCTATCGGAATTGTGGTATTTGAAATTGTGCTTAATGCGAGCGCGATGTTTAATCACAGTAATGCAAAACTGGCTTTATCCATAGACCAAAAACTGCGAAACGTCATCGTTACACCAGACATGCATCGCGTGCACCATTCAGTGATAGTAAAAGAGACCCACTCAAACTTTGGTTTTTTCCTTTCAGTTTGGGACCGCTTTTTTGGGACATACCGAGCTCAGCCTAAGTTGGGTCATGATGATGTTGTTATTGGTGTGCCGGAAATTAGAGACGAAGAAGAGCAAAGATTAGATAAGCTTTTAACGCAGCCCTTTCGCTACAATAAAGAGAAGAAGTAATGGTTGAAAAAATATTGTTGGATGAAGTATGTCAACAAAACGAATAGACCAAGCCTAAACCCCAGTTAAACACTACTTCATCATCATGATGTGTAAGAACAGATTAGTTTTCTGCTAGCTGACGCTTTTTGTTTAGCTGAGTAATACCAACAAATAAACCAACAACACCAAGCACTGCACATGCCAAAGCATTGGTGTTCATTACTTGCTGTGCTTCTATTGAGCTGTATAGAAAAGCAAGGCTGAAGAAAGTGGTGGCAAAGCTCAAACCTGTCAGTACGCTGAAACCAGCAAAACTGGCCAAGTCTTTAAAATCGTTCATAACGAGTCCCTGTTTACAATCCTTAATCGAGTGTTGTGAAAATAATAATTAACGAAATATTTGGCGCGATTGACTATGTTTTCGCGCATTCCATAACCAGATAGATACCCCAAATGAGAACCCTAAAAACAGTGTCTTCATTTGTAGGGCGACGTTGTTATCTAATATTTCTAATGTATAGTGAGCGTGGGAACTAAAGATAACATTGGTTATAAGAATCAATAACATAACGACTATGCCAGAGCGGTGATGCTTGACCAATAGATACGCTGCTAATAAGTCCAATAGTCCCAAAGCGCTCCAATACATATTCAACCAGCGTGGCGCAAAATCGTAAGGTAAAAAGCCACCAACAATGTTGTCATAAAGATGAACCACTCCGCCAACTGTCATAAAAAGGCATAAGAGAAACAAGACGAATTTATCCATTACCGTTTCCTTATCTGAATGAATGAGCAAAGCATATAGAAGTCACTTAAACATTTGTAATCTCATCGCCATTTTTGAGATCGACAGTGCCATTATCAACACGATGAGAACAGTAACGGCTACTCTACCTTCTTTATTTGCTTCTAGTAGAAGCATAGTGTTTGCTTTGTCATTGTCCCAAATCCGCCAATGCAACGACAGAATCCTCCTTTAAATCACGCCTTGGTTTAGCAACTCTCGTACCTTTTCCAGCCCGCGCTGAAACACAGTATGTGCATTCGCGGGAAGGCCGCTCTCGACATCGTGCCAGAAGAACGCGAAATCATGTCCACCATCGTCTTGCGTATGAAACAGCCATGAATTAGCGAGATCAGCACACTCACACAAAACAAAATGCCATACTTGATTTTGAAAGCCACTGTCCCATGAGCATAAATATCGTGCGGAACGAACATGTGTGATACCAGACTCCTCAGCGAGCTCCCGCTTGGCTGCTATGATGTAACTTTCATCAAACACTTCAACAGTGCCCTTGACGAGCTGAACACCCGCCAACGGATGTTTAAAAAGTAGGATCTCTTGATTTTGATTACGTAGAACGACGGGGGCAAACTTTATCGATCACAAAACCACTCCTTATGCTTCAAGCAAAGGGCTTTAGCTTTCTCTGGATATAAAGAAATCGAGTGAAGTTGCTCTACACGCACCCACTTTAAATGGTACTGATTAACATCTGATTTTCTGATTTGCTCTGGCCCACTCCCTAGTTTCACTTTTAAGTTCCCTACATAAGAAAGAAAATAGGTTTCTAAGCGACCTTGATTTTCGAGTTCCAAAACTTTCTTAACCGAGCCAAGTTCTATTGAGGTTTCTTCCAGCGCTTCTCTTTTAGCAGCTTCAACAGGCTTCTCACCTGCTTCAACACTGCCGCCAGGGAAAACCCAATACTGTCTGTCGTTTCGAACGCGGTGGATAAGCAAAAGCTCTTGGTGATGATTAACTAGTATGAGGCTGGCTCTTTGTGATAACTGCATGATTCGTTCCTTTGAATTCTGGCGACATTCTAGTCAACGAGTCCCTCGAACAAAGCATTAACATCACGTTGTGATAACTAAACCCTTTAGAAATGAACGAGATGAGATGTAACTCACTCTTGCAATGCAAATAGGAGCCATTGAATGGGTAGCCGTAACAAAAAAGCAGAACCGAGGTTCTGCTTTTAGTCGGTGGAAACATCTCATTTACTTGGTCTGATGAAGCTCATACTTGTGCAGCATTGCTTGCTGGTGCCCAGCAATTTCCGCCACTTGCTCAGAACTCTCAACCATAGACTCAAGCTGCAGCTTTGTGCGTTCGCCAAGATCAGAAATATGTGTGATGGATTGAGATACATCTGCCGTCGCTCGTTCTTGTTCTTCTGTAGCAACTGAGATTTGCTCAACACGTTCTTGAATGTGCTTAACCGCGAGGTTGATATCAGAGAATGTCGATTTCACTTCATTGCTGGACTGTAGCGCGTGGGTCATTTCTTCTCTTGAATCATTAACTGCTTGGCGCGAGCGCTCTGCGGCAGTAATAAGCTCGCTCATCATTTCTCGGATGCTCGTAGTTTGTTGAGAGGTATCACTTGCAAGTTTGCGAACTTCATCAGCGACAACCGCAAATCCACGCCCTTGCTCACCAGCACGGGCAGCCTCTATTGCCGCGTTGAGAGCAAGTAAGTTGGTGTTGTCCGCGATCCCACTGATCATATCCACCATTTCACGAATCTGTTTAACACGCTGGTCTAGCTCTAACATTGACTGTTCATTTACATCCAAAGAGCTTTCTAATGACTCCAAACGTTCGCGGTTTTGTTCCACGACTTGAACCCCTTTTTCAGTGTGTTGGGTTGCAAGGAGCGAGTCCTGTGAAGATGCATTTGTCACCATTGCTATTTCACGAATAGAGGCTTCAAGCTGCGTTATGGTCGTGATCATACTCGACAACGCTTCATTTTGTGTTGCCAACCCATCACTTGTTTGTTCGGCTGCACTGTGACTTACTTCTGCCGTCTGATAAAGCGTTTCACAATTGCGCGTCACCGTTTGAATGGAGTCATGTGTGGAATCGATTACTTGATTCAACTTTCGTGCTACTTCTTTCAGCTCATAGGGGCCAACTTCTTCTGCCTTGTCACGAAAATCATGTTCGGTAAGTGCTGAAAGACGCGTTAGTACATTCCTTAACCCTCGGTTTGTCCATGACTTGAGACTAAACCAAGTAACCAGAATAATAAAAGAAATCACACACGCCGCAAACACGAGCACAACGCTCACCGATTCAATGGTCTCGTTGACCACCCGCTCCTTTTCATCGATCAACTGACCAGCGGTTTGGGAGATTTGATCAAGTAACCGCATGGTTTCATCCGCAAGCATCGAAGCCTGTTTAAACTCTGAACGTTGCAATTCCCCTTGTTCTAGTTTGGCGAGGATCAAACGCAGCACGCCCTTTTCACTAAAGCCTTGTTTCACCATCTCATATGGTGCGGTTAAGCTTGCATATTCACTTACTTCAGGATGGAAAGATTGGAAGTCTTCATAGGCGAGTTTAATACCTGCTATGCGATTTCGCATTTCTCGGTATTCTTTTTCGGCTTTGTTTAATTCTGAGTGCATCATCATGACTAAGAACGTACTTTCCATTGAGCTTGCAGAAGCAATGAAACGGTTAGCGGCATCGCTCGACTCAGGATTATCAGCACTAAGGAACGAACTGATTCGATTCATTTCCGGGCCGATAGAGCTAAGCCCATAGCGAAAACCACCAACAGCGGCATCAATATCCATTTGAATTTGTATCACCGAAGATTGCTTCAACAAAATGGACTGCGTGATGTTATGTAAACGCGCTAGTTTGGTGTCTAACTCCTCCGAGAGTTGCTGAGCTACACCAGACGCTTTCACAACCAAAGTTGTGCTTTGAGTTGCAAGAGAGTCGATTTGCTCTTTTATGAGAGGCAACTCTTTCGGCTCAGTAATCTGCATACCATGGTTGAGTAGCTTAACCATCTCCAATACATTCCTGGTTAACTTTGCGTTTGCCATCGCGATTGGTAATGCTTTTTGCGACAAGTCTTCAAATTGTTCCCCTACCTGTTCCATTCCTTTGAAACTTGAGACAGAAAGGGCTATAACAAGAGCAATGATAGTTAAAAATGTTGCACTGACAGCCTGAATCAGTGAAAGTGATGTGCGTGAGCGTTTTCGCTTTGCCATAATCAATTTTTATTCTTTCTTAAGGTTGAATCGGTTCTGCAGTGATTCCGTCACATTTGTGAGACAAAACCGTGATTTGCAGCCCATACTATGGATTGGTTATGACACTAATATTTCAGTTGTGAGTCATAGAGATGACAGGTGGTGATTTGCGTCGAGTATATTTTCCTTTGATAATCAGTGTGCTACTAAGCGCCTGCTCTTCTGGGCCTGAGCCTAGTGAGCAAGCTCAAGTGACAGCACCTACAAATCAGCTATTGTCGGACAACCCCGACTTGTTCGAGTTTTACACAGAGTGGCACGGCACGCCTTATCGCTTAGGCGGGACACAGAAATCTGGAATTGATTGCTCAGCATTTGTACAAAAAGCGTTTATTGAGGCTTATCAGCTCTCGTTACCAAGGACAACGAGGCAGCAATCAAAGCAAGGTGTGGAGTTAAGTTGGACGGATGCCAAGCAAGGGGATCTAGTGTTTTTTAAAACAAGACGTACAACTTATCATGTCGGAATTTACTTGGGTAACAAGCAGTTCATGCATGCATCGACGTCTAGAGGTGTGATTATTTCAAGAATCGACAACCCATACTGGGCATCTAAGTTTTGGCAAATAAGAAGAGTTACAATGTAACTCTTCTTACTCTTAACCGGACATTGCTGTAAGTTAAAACAATATCAGTCGTAAGTCGCAACAGCATTATCGAACAGATTTTTGACCAGAGCGATGTATTCATCAAGGAACGTGATCTGTTCATTGGTCGCTTTTTTATGCCATACCCCAGCCAATATCTCACCAAGATCTTCAACAACTGCATCAGCCTCTTTCAACAATTTGAAGCGTACGCTCGAGTGAAGTTCTGGATTTTGCTCAAAAATCGCCATGATGTTTGAAGCCACCATATCGGTGACAACATCTTCGATGCTTTCGGATCCAGTGTCGCCAATTTCGGTCGTAAAAATATCTAGATTTAGAGACAAGTGCTCGATAAGAGCGAGATATCCATCGGTTTCTAAAACCACTGTTTTTCTCCGTTTATTGCAAGCCTTCGAAGCTGAAAGCAGAATAGTTTCAATAGTAAGACATGCCGAGAAAATTTCATTAACTTATTTCATATTAACAAACATTCACGAACCAACTGGATGATTTTCAAACAATTGAGCTTTGCTTCACTGAATTCGGATACAGGGTTTCTTCAAACCTTTTTATATTTCAGTCATTTTCATGCAAACAGGTTTGGTTACGACCATTTTCTTTTGCACGATACAGCGCAGCATCGGCACTCTTTAACCATTGAGTGTGAGTTTCAAAATAAGGCTTATACTCGCAAACACCAATACTTATCGTGTAATTAATCAAAAAATCTTCCACTTTCACGATCTCTTGCTCAATTCTTTTGCGCAAACGCTCTGCGAAATAGCAAGCTTGCTCCTGGTTTGTGTGAGGAAGTAGTACGGTAAACTCTTCACCACCAAAACGACCGCAGATGTCACTGCTTCTTGCTGTTTTTCTCAACAAGGCAGAGGTTCGACGAATGACTTCGTCCCCTGTCGGGTGACCATAAGTATCATTCACCTTCTTAAAGTGGTCGATATCGAATATTACTAATGAGCATGGTCCGTCGATAACTTTTAAGTGAGCAAACTCATCTTTCAATGATTGCTCCCAATAAGCGCGATTAAATAAACCTGTTAAACCATCTTTGCGACTGATTTCCGACAAATGTTGATTTGTTTCTTTCAAATGAATGCGATTTCTCGCAGTTTCAGAAACATCATTGACTTGAATCGCTATGTGGCTGACCTCTCCTGAAAGCCCAATTAACGGCGTGATCACGATATCTTGATACATAAAATCACTGCTGTTTGAAACCGGAGAAAAATTGTTGAACTTAAAAAGATACGGTCGGTTTTCCCAGCTAGAAAAAGAACGAGTTTCCAGATCGGCGGCAGCTTTTATCTTGGTTTCTAGCCAAGTTCTTGGCAGCTCTTCAAAATGCTCAAATAAACATTCACCAAGAATTTCTTGTGATAGAATGCCACTGTATGACTGCATAAAACTGTTCCACACACACACTTTATACTCTTGATCCAAAACAATAAGCCCTGAATCCATCGTATCGAGAATTTGTGTGACCCAATGAAAGTCTGCTATGTCCAGCGTGATATCGGACATTAGATTAGCTCCATGATTTCATAGATTATTTCTACGGATGGCTTATCAATTAAAAACAGTACCTCGCACTCGAAATCGAGCGCTTCTGCCATGTAGGTGTATTCGATAGTAAAGAGCTCACCCAACTCGCCTTGCTCTTCACAATAAGGTGTTAAGGTATCCACAATGCCTGGCTGACGAAGTGAGAACTGCTTGTCGAGTTGATCGCCTAACGACGTGAGAAATGACGAAACCAGTAGGTTAGAGATATTCAAGATGATTTCATTATGAGGCGTAAACTCAAGGAGGTAACCTAATTTTTCCCCAATCTGATTGATATCCCTACCACGTAAGCACACCAGTGCCTCTCCGTGAATACCACCACCGACAAACCTCTGCGCTACCGCAACGGAACTGTCACGCCCAACCACATCAACCAGTGTCATATGAAGCTCGCCGTAGGACAAAGGTCCAACATGAGGAACAGGAAGTTGGATGAACTCATGTAAATGGTCGGCCATAATCGCAGCCCCTTTACCAAGGGCAATGTTCGCAATTTCACGGAATTTGGCTAGTAAGGAAAGCTCTTCGCAACCCTGGTTTTTAGAATCAACCGAATGACTAGGTTTGAACGCATAATGCAGCCCTAATTGTTCGTATAGTGGGAGCACCTGCTCTTCTGTCAGAGGCTTAGCGATAAAAGCTTGAGCACCAAGATCGAGACAGCGCTGTTTTGCCTCTTGTTGAACATCTCCAGAAATAATGACGATTTTGGTCGGGTACTGACTAACAGGTAATGATTCGAGGACCTCAAAACCATCCATTATGGGCATCGTTAAATCGAGAAACAAAATATCGATATTTTGCTCAGCAAGAATATTAAGCGCCTCATAACCATCTTGCGCTTCAATAAGATGCAATGATGTATCTTGTACGATAGAACGCGCAATAAGCTTTCTTGCAACAGCTGAGTCATCACATATCAGTATTTTCATGCCACCAATGGAACTAACGTCAAAAAAATCATAATACCTGTTGTAAACGTTCATCTCCATATGCTAAGCCAACAAATCAGAGGCTTATAAGCGATTTGATTCACATTTATACAAATTGACTACACTAAGAGGAAGGTTTCTTTACTAAGTATGCTCAACATAGCGCCAACTCCCTGCTATTTATCCTAAACTATTGGTGGTCAAATAGATTCGCGAGGTTTTGTATGTGGCAAGCAATATCGCAACAGCTTTCTGATACTTTATTGTTCGATTACCAGATCACGGAAAAAGTAAGACTGTCTGGTGGGGATATCAGTGAAAGCTACATGATCAATGATGGCGAGCAACGTTATTTTGTGAAAATTAACGATCGCGAGTTTTTGTCTAAATTTGAGGTAGAAGCTGAAAGCCTGCATCTTTTGCGTGAAACATCCACCCTATTTGTACCTGAGGTGGTATTGGTTGGTAAAACCAAAAATGCCTCATTCCTAATTCTTAACTACCTTCCAACGAAACCATTAGAAGATGGTCCCAACAGCTTTAAATTTGGGCAACAATTAGCTCACCTACACCAGTGGGGCGAGCAAAAAGAGTTTGGTTTTGATACCGACAACTATCTCGGTTCGACTCTACAGCCCAACAAATGGCACAAGAAATGGTGTGTATTCTTTGCTGAGCAACGTATAGGATGGCAATTACAGCTCCTTAAAGAAAAAGGCGTCACCTTGGTTGATATCGATGACTTTATCGATGTCGTAAAACAGCGGCTAGCAAACCATGCTCCGGAACCTTCTTTGTTGCATGGCGATTTATGGAATGGAAATGCGGCACTCACTGCATTCGGTCCTATCTGTTACGATCCTGCGTGCTATTGGGGGGACAGGGAGTGTGATATTGCGATGACGGAGCTTTTTGGTGGATTTCAACCAGAATTTTATCAAGGCTACGAATCGGTTATGCCACTTTCTTCAAGCTATGAAGAGCGTAAAGATATCTATAACCTTTACCATGTTCTCAACCATTGTAATTTGTTTGGCGGCCATTACTTGGAACAGGCTCAACTGGTTATTAATAAAATCATTTCTTATTAATTTGGAAGCCACTGCATATTTCAATATGTAAAATCTCGAGGCACATCACTACAGAAGATCACCCTAAGCTCAAGGTTGAGTTTGGGGTCAAGTTTTGTACTTATTTCGACTCAATTAGCAACAACTCGACCTAATATCAAAGGAGACTTAACTTTGGATTGTGCCTATTTTCCTTGTAGGCAAAGTAAGTAAAGGGCTGTACTTCCTTGATGAATAGTGTGTTTAAAAGCCCTGCGAGATTAGGAGTTGTTGTATGAAAAATTATACCGAAAGGTATGTAAAGTGCCCGCATTGCGGACACTCTATCGGCATTACATTGGATGCAAGTAATGGTGACCAAGAGTTTTATGATGATTGCCCAGCTTGTTGCCACGCTATCCACCTAAATATGCGAGTGGATGAGTTACAAGATAAGGTCGAACTAATTATCGATGACAATTACGAATAACAGCTCGAGCATGTGAACATCAGAAATATAAAAACGCTTAAATGAAAAAGGAGCATTATGCTCCTTTTTCTCATTCTAAAGCTGTTTTGCTGCAAGAACGCGCTCAACAGTATCAACAATTGCTTGAGTCTGAGGATCAAACTCAATATTAACACGCTCCCCTACTTGTCTCACTCCGAAAAGCGTTCGCTGCAAGGTTTCTGGAATTAGGTGTACCGAAAAACGACACGCTTCAACTTCACCAATAGTTAGCGAGCAGCCATCTAAACCAATGTAACCTTTCGCTAATACATATTTCATTGATTCTTGCGGCAGTTGAAACCAAATCGTGCGGTTATTGGGCGTATCGATGATATCGACAATATCTGCCGTCAAACTAATATGACCAGACATGCTATGCCCGCCTATTTCGTCACCAAACTTAGCCGCGCGCTCAATGTTTACGCTATCCCCTTCCACCAGCCGACCTAAATTAGTAAGAGCCAATGTCGCTTGCATTAAATCAAAACTGATAAGGTTGCCTTCGATCTTAGTCACAGTTAGACAACATCCGTTGTGTGCAACGGATGCACCAATTTCTAACCCTTTACAAAGTTCATCGCTTAACTCGACAACGTGCGTTTGAAAGCGTTCTTTTTTATCAATTTTAACGACCTTCGCCGTACCCTGAACTATTCCTGTAAACATTTCTTTTTACCTATTGATTTAATACCAACTGTAGTCGAAGACTAAGCTCTAAACACTGCGCTACAGGTCGGAAATAAAGACCGCAGACGATAAAGCCATGGCTTAATGAACACTGGTTTGTTCTCATGCATGCTTCAACATTACCATGATTCGCTGCTGTTCTCAGTAAAAGCGTATCCTTAGCGTGGAGAGCGTCCAGTCAGTGTTATCGACTATTCGCTACCTAGCTATGGAATATAAACATACAATTGTTTATCATTTGCGCGGAGTTTCTCCGAGGCATTTTTTCACCTTATCGTGACTAAAATCAACCATCAGATCCGTTCACCACATCTTTTGCCCTCGAGTACTCTCATTCTTTCAACTTATTGTTCCGCTCTGGAGTATTTTTCGTGCATCGCTATAAAGAAGAAGCATCAAGTCTTATCAAATTGGCGACCCCGGTATTGATCGCATCTGTCGCTCAAACTGGTATGGGGTTTGTTGATACCGTAATGGCTGGAGGCGTTAGCGCCACCGACATGGCTGCGGTTTCTGTCGCTTCAAGTATTTGGCTACCATCCATTTTGTTTGGGGTGGGTTTATTAATGGCATTGGTCCCTGTTGTCGCACAGTTAAATGGCTCTGGTCGTCGAGTGAAAATCCCGTTTGAAATTCAGCAAGGCGTCGTTTTGGCATTGCTGATCAGTGTGCCGATAATTGCAGTCCTGCTTCAAACCCAGTTTATTCTCGGGCTGATGGATGTTGAAGCACTGATGGCTGAAAAAACGGTGGGATACATTCATGCCGTTATATTAGCAGTACCCGCTTTTTTACTTTTCCAAACGCTTAGAAGCTTTACGGATGGTATGTCATTGACGAAACCGGCAATGGTTATTGGCTTTATCGGTTTGCTGCTCAACATTCCTCTAAACTGGATTTTCGTGTACGGCAAGTTTGGTGCACCTGAATTAGGCGGTGTTGGCTGTGGTGTAGCAACCACGATTGTTTACTGGGTCATGTTTGCCATGCTATTGCTGTATGTGATGACATCAGAGCGATTGAAAAGCATCAACCTATTTGGAGAATGGCATCGCCCACAATGGAAAGCGCAAGTTCGTCTATTCAAGCTCGGCTTTCCTGTTGCAGCAGCGCTGTTTTTTGAAGTGACACTGTTTGCTGTTGTTGCACTGCTCGTTTCACCACTGGGTCCTATCATTGTGGCAGCGCATCAAGTCGCGATTAACTTCTCCTCGTTGGTATTTATGCTACCAATGAGTATTGGTGCAGCAGTAAGCATTCGTGTCGGCCATCGACTTGGTGAAGAAAACGTAGATGGCGCGCGCGTAGCGTCACGAGTCGGCATTATGGTTGGTCTAGCTTTGTCCGTTCTCACAGCGATTTTAACCGTCTTGTCTCGCGAGTGGATCGCCGAGCTTTATACTAGCAACCCAGAGGTCATCACTCTGGCGATGCACCTGCTCGTGTTTGCCGCTGTTTATCAATGTACGGATGCGGTTCAAGTGATCGCAGCTGGTGCATTACGCGGCTATAAAGACATGCGAGCCATCTTCAACCGTACTTTTATTGCTTATTGGATTCTTGGCTTGCCAATTGGTTACGTCCTTGGCCGTACAGACTGGATTGTTGAGCCAATGGGAGCACAAGGCTTCTGGCTTGGTTTTATCATCGGCCTATCTTCTGCGGCCTTTATGTTAGGCGTCAGAATGCGTTGGATGCATCGCCAAGAGCCAGAAGTGCAATTGAACTTTTCAGTTCAATAAAAAGTAAAAAAAGCCAGCATCCGCTGGCTTTTTTGATCGAATAATCACACGGTTGAGTATACTTATAACAAGATTACGAAGCGGTTGATTTTGCTCTCTAGACAACGGATACGAAGTTATAAAAAAGGATATTTGTGCGGTCTATTTTATTGTTCTTAATCTTGATTCTTAATGGTTGTGATAACTGGTTCAATCCAGAGAACGCCATGTTTGATAAGTATCATCAACGTGTAGCCAATGTATTGGACGTTCCTGCTATTCCAATAACATTACAGTCTACGGTAACGATTCCTGCGAAACGCGTTTTGTTCGAGCCATTGCCAAGGCTATCTATTGGCCTGCTAGAGAGCTATCAATTACGACAGTGCGGACTCTTCAATTTACTTGCTGAGAAAAACTCGCAACTTGGAAAGGTGCAGGATGCCTTTCATGATTTTGATTATCAAACTACCCTTTTAAGAGTCATGCATCGATGTTTATCCGAATTTCCACTTAGCGATGAAGAACGCGCGACATTGACAGAGCTTTACTCAACCAAGTGGCAACATTTAGACATTCATCTCGACAACTTACTACTCGTAAGTGACGCCATGCAAAAGCAACTAACTGCCTCTGATTGGCTATCTCAAAATACGACGAATGATATTGCACGCATTAACGATGTCTATCGTATTTTCAGCGAAATGTATGATTTACCCCACCGCGCGGTCTCACGTCTACCCGATGTGGAAGTTACGCAATATCAAGAAGAGTTAGAGAAATCTCGTTTACTCGGACGACTTTACTATTCAATGGTAAACACATCCCTTTGGTTAAAAGCGACAACTCAACTACTTGAGCAGAACCAGAGCAATGTATTGTGCGGGCCGAACAGAGACACCACTCAGTTCCGCTACTTAAGAAATGTCTTTCAATCCATTTACGTTGAAGAAGTGCAACCTTATTTGGCTTATTTAGACAGTACCTATCAACAACTTAATGATGGTGCCACTTTGGTGGAGAACCGTATGCAACTCCATGGTCACCAGTATGGCATCATTGAGGCACATAGGACATTTAGGCAAGAAACCCTAAACCACGTTCAGTTTTGGCAGGGTCTCTTCAAACGATGTGGCGTAACCGTTGGCAACTAGTAAGTGCAGAGCGTTCTATTCCTTCAATCTTTCACGCAAGAATCGAGCAAAACGTGGTTTACCAGTATGTGTAAAACCGTTATATCTAAATGTAATGGTTGAACCAATTTTCGGAGGCTGGCGACGTACTTCATCGGTAAATCCGCTACCGATGTAAAACTCAATGCCATTTGGTAAGCGAACTAACATTGCTCCCATCATACCTAACAAGCGCCCTGTTCCTGGCTTATAACCCACAACTAACGCTTCATCATCTGAGTATCGTTTTAGTTTAAGCAAATCACTACCGCGTCCAGCCTGATAGCGGCTTGATACCTTCCGCAACATCACCCCTTCACCGTCGGATATTGAAATTTTATCCAACTGTGTAAACAGATGAGCTTCATTTTGAATCGCTCGGTGCTCGACATATTTGATATGAGGCTGGTCGACTTCAAGCACTAAGTCTTTGATGTTGTAATAACGCTTCCGATAATCACCAGCGGAATATGGCATATCAAAGATCATAAAGTCGATATGTCGCCAAGCAGACTCTACAGGAGTTTTATCTAACACCGTTTGCTGAACAAGATGGAAATTACCTCTCCCAGCCCAAAGTTCACCGTCCAACGGATAATCAGGTAAAGGTCCTGTAAACCAATCTGGGGCGTAGATTCGATTACCATTTCTCGTCACGAGATGTTGCCCAGTCCAATAAGCGCGAACACCATCAAGTTTTTCGCTATACCAATATTCAGACACATCAATACCATCATGATAGCTTTGTGCAAGAGAAACTGGTGGTGCGAGAGAAGTATCCGCTTGAAGCTGTGAAGACGCTGCCATAACAGCCAGCGCAATTAATGTCATTTTTAATGGCATAAGAAGACCTTGTACAAAAAATCGTCTTTATTGAAACGTAAGTCCTCTCGATGACCTATTTATTACTAGTTGTTCTTCGACTCATAACAATCAACATTAGTAATAATTTGCAAAGATAATCATAAACTTTAGACAGGTTTTGCATTTAGTCGTTACACGTTGTTCACTTAAGGCGGATGGTTCGTCAATCGAGTTGGAATCTAATCATGACGAGATCCCCCGCTCTAATGACTTCTTTAGGTTCAACACCTCTTATAAGCAAACCATTTCTCTGTGCATTTTTGATTCTCAATTTGAGAATCAGTCCTTTCTCAAATTGAACAATATCATTAACAATATTTAACTGTTTGATTTTTCATTAATTTCAAATTGGCACGTTACCTGCTCTATATCCAATTAGAAAAACAAACGGAGACAGAGTCATGGAATTACGCAAACTAGAAATCAATCAAGACAAGTTAGCCATTGAGTTTTTTGGTGACTTAGACGCAAGTGGCTGTCGACAAGCACAACATCACATTGATGAAGTAATTCACAACAATCATCACAAAGAAGTCGAAATTAACCTACAGCACGTCCAATTTCTTGATTCTTCAGGGATTGGTGCCATTGTTTACTTATATAAGCGTCTAGTTGAACGTGAAAGAAGCATGAGTATTGAAAACGTATCAGGCCAACCTTTAGAAATCATGAGCTTGCTTCGTATCAACCATGCCATTCCCGTTAACTCAAAAGGACACTAAAAATACCGGTTTAAACGGAGGTTGGCATGGTAAATCTTATACGACGATATGCAGTAAGCGGTCTTGTTGTCGGCATGTTTGGTTGTTCGTCGTTTGACTACCCAGAACACGGAAAAGGTGGCTTGGCGGAAAGCTATCAAGATATCTCGATCGAGAATTATCAGTTTTCCCCTGTGATGCCTGACGAGCCTTTAGGTCCAGAACATGGGTTAAGGTTTGATTGGCAACTGACCAAGTTACATCTAGACGCACTAATCCAAGAGGGAGCGCGCTGGTGTTTTCCTGCGGCAGTTGTTCAGGCCCTTGAAAAACAAAATAGAATTGCGCGCGAGTTAGAAGGTGGGCTTTTACTCGACGCTGCCAACGACCTTGTGATTCAGCGTCGACGCTTAAACCAGCTCGAACAACAACTCGACTACGTACTGAGCCAAACCACTTGCACACCGCCCGATGATATTGAAGCACTACGTAGCGACCTAAACATAGTCTCGGATATCTATGCACTACTTAATATCGACAACCAGTTTGCTGTCGATTCAGCAGAAATCAACCCGAAGTACATGGGACATTTGGCAGAAGCAGCCTACATTTTACGTGACCACCCCAACCTATCTCTTGTAGTAACGGGGCATGCGGATGCAACTGGAACACCCGATTACAACCAGAAACTTGCTCAAGCGCGTGCGGAACAAGTAAAGCGTTACCTAACCGTATTTGGTATCACTTCAGAGAGAGTCACTACCAAATCTGTCGGAGATAACCTGCCACTCTATGAAGGTGAAACATCCGCCGTGCGTTTAACTAATCGTCGAGTAAGCATCGAGGTTATTAGCCCTAATTCAGATAGCGATACCTCAATAAACCGCAACTCAACGGCAGGAGGCGCGCTATGAACACGATGAAACCATTTATCCTCTTAATGTTGTTGTGTCTGGTTGCGTGGGTACCTTCTTCCATAGCGGATGAGAGCAATACTGTTAAGGTCGGTGATTTAATACAGATTAACTTACCCGGAGAGGCGTCGTTAAACCAAGGGTTTCAGGTCGATCGTCGTGGACGAATTAATTTACCAGAAGTCGGCCCTGTATTAGTGGCCGGCTACAATGAACAACAACTCCAAGACGTGATTATCGACAGGCTAAAGACCGTTTATCGTGACGTTAACAACGCTCGAGTTTTTATTAAACAGCAACAGTTGTTAGTGTCCGTTCAAGGCTACGTGGTCAAACCCGGTGAATATACCTTACCTTCTGGGTCCAACATTCAAATGTTTGTGTACGAAGCTGGCGGCCTGCGCGCAGGGGCTCAGCTTGATAAAATGATCGTGAAACGTGGAAATAAAAACATTGAATTTGACTACAAACGCTTCCTTGATACGGGTGACAATAGCCAGCTGCCAAAACTAGAATCACTGGATGTCTTATTTGTCCCCGCTTCCCCACTCGTAGGGAATATTGAGCAAGAGTTTGATGCAGCAAAACTCGCGAATTCAGGTGACAGCGCAGATTCCGCTCGTGCAATCAAAGTCTTTGGTGAAGTCAACGCACCTGGCTCGTTCTCATACAAGCCAAACACCACGCTAGTTGATGTCGTAATGCGAGCTGGCGGCGTGACACGATATGCCAGTGTTGAGCAAATTCGCGTGATAACAAACAATAACCCAACCATGTTTAACCTGAAAAAGTACCTTGATACTGGAGACCAAAGCCTACTGCCGGAGATCCTGCCAGGTGCCACCATCTTTGTCCCAAAACAGGAAGAAGAAATCAAAGCAGGTGCAAATGTGGTTTACGTGATGGGTGAAGTCGCCCACCCTGGGGCATACGAAGGCAAGCAAGGCGCTAGCTTCATGGATATCCTCGCCAACGCTGGCGGGCCCACTCGCTACGCAGAATCTCGCCAAATTCGCGTTATAAAAGCCGATGGCAAAGTCATCAAATTCGATCTTACCGCGCATACAGAAGGACTATCTTCAGCCAGACCACCAAATGTTGGACCAGGAGACGCGATTTTCGTACCGGAGAAAACCGATTTCAATGAGAAGTCTTGGTTAAAAGTAGCACCTAGTCGAGCGGTCGCAGTGATGGGAGAAGTTGTTCGCCCTGGACGCATCGAGTGGTCAGACGAAATGGATTTGATTGATCTGCTTGCACACGTTGGAGGCCCAACTCGACGAGCTGATACCACCAAAATTGAAGTCGCCAATAACGGTCAAATGACACAATTTGACTTAGACCAATACATTCTGGATGGCTCACCAACATCAAGCCTACCTCAAGTTTCCGCTGGTACAGTAGTAAGGGTACATGCATTGCCTGACGACCCATCCGATAATAAATCGCAATGGGTAAGCCAAAGCTCTGACGCATCGATATACGTTTTCGGGCAAATCAATGCACCTGGGCGCTATCGTTTCACCGAAGATATGCATTTTCTGGATATTTTGTCTGCCGCCGATGGACCGACAATGGATGCAGATATTCACAACATCCGTGTCACACACCGAGGCCTAGGTTATGCCAAAGTGAGTAAATTGAATTTATCGATGTACTTTGAAACAGGCGATGAGTCAATTCTGCCCCACGTTCGTCCTGGTGATACCATTTACATTCCAGAAAAAAACAAAAACTGGTTAGATCGTTCAAAAGAGTCCACGGTACGCGTATTAGGTGAAGTAAGAGACCCAGGGCGGTACGTATTCAATGACAACATGACTGTGCTTGATCTGTTAGCGGAAGCAGGAGGACCAACTGACAATGCCTACCTTGAAAAGATCAGTGTGGTCAATATGTCTTGCTGCCAAGGCCAAGCCCGAACATTTGATTTGGTTAACTTTAGTAAAACAGCCAACATTTATGAGCTGCCAGTTATTCGCGCAGGCGACACGATTTACATTCCCCATAAAGACGAAAGCTTTGTTGAAAAAGCGAGGGCCGGATTAAGAGATATTTTACAAATCACCACAACCATCGTGTTAATAGGAGCGTTGTAATGACTATTCCTGCAACTCACGCTGAGATTGAGCAAATTTATCTTCAGAGCGAACAGAAAGGCCACAAAACGATTTGTGTTGTGGGTTGTAAATCTGAAGATGGTGTCACTTCCGTGGCGTCATCTCTTGCAGAGCGCTTGGTTTTAGCAGGCCACAATACTTTGTATGTAGACCTTAACTTATTCAAACCCGCTTATCACACTGTTCACGAATTTGATGATGACGAGAAGGTTGGCCATTTGATCACACGAGAGAATACACATCAAACTTTAGTCGGCCTCCCTGCTCCATCTCTCGCCAGCACTCAGTTAGCGTACCGAGACCCAACAATGCTGAAACGAAACATTGCACAATGGTTAACGCAGTACGAGCGCGTCGTGATAGATACATCACCACTTCTCAGTGTCAACCGAAGCAATATTGCGCCTCAAGTGATTGCTGGCGTATGTGATGCTACTTTGTTAGTAGCGCATTATGGTTCTACGACTGCAACCCAGCTCGAGCAAGCCAAAAAGCTACTCGATGCTAGCGATGCGAACTTGATTGGTTCTGTCTTGAACATGAAGCATACACCAACCCTGAAAGATGAGTTAATCCGCCAAGTTTCCAAGCTGCGTTTCTTACCAAAAAAGTGGAAAGAAAAACTGTCTCAGCAAATTAAAAAAAGCGAACTGTTTATGTTATAGGGAGCGCTATTATGACGATAAATAACACATTGACTATCGAGCAAGAATTAGTGGATGAGCATATTCTTCAGCAAATGATCAAAGATACGTGCGCCGAAATCATCCCTACCTTGATTGATCACTATGTCGAAGAGTCACGCGATCGCATGGAGAAAATAGAGCAAGCATTAAGCACAAAAGACCTTCAAACATTAGAGTTCGAGGTTCACACACTGGGCAGTTCTGCTCTCGCTCTAGGCAATCGAACGCTTTCAAGACAAGCAAGAATGATTGAGAAGTACTGTGTCGAAGGAAAAATACCAAAAGCATTGGAGCTTTGTGAAACACTTCCTCAACTCGCCAATGAATCGTTTGATGCGTTAGAAAAGCGAAAAGCTCAAGGGTTTGAGTAGTATCAGTGTCTTACTCCCTAGCGAAGCATCGCGTTTGATAAAGCGCGATGCCTACATCATCTCAGAAATTTAGGCTCCAAATTCAGTCACCCTCGCCAAGCCACACACCTTGAAGTTATTTGGGCATAACTTAATCAATTAAAAAGTATGGATTTTTCGCAAATTTCCTACCTTGTGCTAATACTTAAATAACGCTTTCTCAAATTGAGAATTTTCAGCACTAGAAAGCAATAAACCACTCATAACGCCAAATAGTAGTGCTGACAAAAATCATAAAAAATGAAACAAACTACGTTGGGATGGGACTATGAGACCAAGGGTGTTACTGGTAGAGGACTCTACTTCACTAGCCATACTTTATAAGCAGTATGTGAAAGACGAACCTTATGACATTTTTCATGTCGAGACAGGTCGCGAAGCGATTCAATTTATTGAAAGAAGCAAACCTCAGCTCATCATTCTCGATTTGAAACTGCCCGACATGTCTGGCGAAGACGTGCTGGATTGGATCAACCAGAATGACATTCCTACGTCCGTTATTATTGCTACGGCACACGGCAGCGTCGACTTAGCCGTTAATCTAATTCAAAAAGGTGCGGAAGATTTCTTAGAAAAGCCCATAAACGCTGATCGCCTAAAAACGTCAGTTGCATTGCACCTTAAACGCGCCAAATTGGAAGATTTGGTGGAAAATATTCAGTCCAAGTTTGATCGCCACAACTATCACGGATTCATCGGTTCAAGCCTCCCGATGCAGGCGGTATACAAGACCATTGATGCTGTTGCGCCAACTTCTGCCAGTGTGTTTATTGTGGGAGAAAGCGGCACAGGTAAAGAAGTTTGTGCTGAAGCCGTCCACCGCCAGAGCGACCGTAAAGACAAGCCTTTTATTGCAATTAACTGTGGGGCTATTCCACGAGATTTGATGGAAAGTGAGATTTTTGGTCACGTTAAAGGGGCCTTTACTGGAGCAACAACAGATCGAAAAGGTGCGGCGACGCTGGCACATGGCGGTACGCTTTTTCTTGATGAGCTATGTGAAATGGAACTTGAGATGCAAAAGAAGTTGCTCCGCTTTCTACAAACGGGCACTTACACTCCTCTTGGTGGCACTCGAGAAATGAAAGTGGATGTGAGAATCATTTGTGCCACCAACCGAGATCCATTAACAGAAGTAGAAGAAGGTCGTTTTCGTGAAGACTTATACTACCGTGTGCACGTTATACCTATCGATATGCCCCCATTACGTGAACGAGGAAGTGACATCGTCACGCTTGCCAAGCACTTCTTGACCACTTACGCCAAACAGGACAAAAAGAAATTCTCAACAATCGACAGCGAAGCTCAACATATCATCAAGCATTACGAATGGCCGGGTAATGTAAGGCAACTACAAAACATCATACGTAACATTGTGGTGCTTAATAACGACGAAAAAGTCACGGTGAGCCACCTACCCGCTCAACTTACTAAAAAGTCTAAAGTGACGAAAACAACGACGCCTGCGCATGTTGCTCAAGAGTCAGCAAACATTGCACCAATCACACCACCACCTGTTTATACTGAGGAACTTTCACCTTCTGCGGTCGAACCGTCGATTACCGCAGCGGAGCTGCCTGGTACACCGTCCTCTGCTGCTACCTCACCGTACTTTAACTCTGATGGAACCATTCGTCCTATGTGGCAAGTAGAGCGTGAAGCAATTCAAAACGCAATCGCGTACTGTGATGGCAACGTCCTCAACGCCGCTGTCATGCTGGAGTTAAGCCCATCTACGGTTTACCGAAAAAAACAAGCGTGGGAAGCGGATGAAATTAATCTCGAACAATCTTGATAAACCTGCCATTGGTGAAATTTGGATCTTGCTTGATAGCCGTCTATTCGGTGGCATTGAAAGTCACGTTATCGAGCTAGCTCGGGGATTAATCGCCTTTGGACACAAAGCTCGAGTTGTGCTAACCACTGAGTATTCACCAGCCGCTCAGATTGTACAGAAGGCAAAAGAAGCCGCGATCCCTGTGAGTTACTTAAACTATTTGTCTGGCGAGCCCAATAAAGCTTTAAAAATTAAACACCTAACAAGCGCCGTCGCCAATCACCAACCCTCAGTGGTTCACTCCCATGGTTATAAAGCGTCGATTTTGTCGCGCTGCGCCAAACTGCTCACCCGTACGTTTCCTCGTTTGATTTCAACTTATCATGCTGGTGAATCGTCCTCAGGGAAACTATGGCTATACGATTGGCTTGATAGAAGCTCAGGCAGCCTATCTGACCATTGCTTTGCTGTCAGTCCAAGTATTCAGCGCAAAGTTTTTTGTTCTTCAGAACTGCTGAATAACTTTGTTTCGATTCCCAACAGTCAACTCAACTATCAGGAGATCGCTTTTGTCGGCCGATTGAGTCAGGAAAAAGGCGCCGATCAATTTATTGAGGTAGCGAGGCTCTGTCCAACATTACAGTTTAGTGTGTACGGTGATGGCCCAGAAAAAGAGTCGCTTAATCAAACTGCCCCTTCAAACGTGACTTTCCTCGGCCATCAAACCGATATGGAAGGTGTTTGGGAAAATATCAGTGTACTTATCATCTCTTCTCGTTATGAGGGGCTTCCAATGGCGGCGCTTGAAGCCATGTCGAGAGGCATTGCCGTGATGAGCTTACGTGTAGGTCGTCTTCCAGATATTATCCAAACGGGTAAAAATGGTTTTATCGTCGAAGACATTCCCTCTCTTGCTAAATGTCTTCATGACTGGATGTCGATTGGTGAAGCGCAACAATCACTCATTCGCCAGAATGCTCGACAAACCATCATTGATGATTTCTCAGCGCAAAGTGTGATTCCCGTATTGCTACAAAAATATCAAATTGAAACGGATCACTAATCCATATTGGTTCTCAATATGAGAATGATTAGTTCCAAACATAAATATCATATAAGATTCAATCACATAAACTAATAGCATATTTTGGCATCTCTATTGCAGCTCAGCAGTTAACGCAGATTAATGATGAGACAGAGGTGACTTATGACTACGCCAAAACGCATTCTATATGTTCATTATGGTGATAATTGGATTCGCGGCAGTGAAGTGGTGCTTCTGGATCTCATTTCAGGAATCGACCGCAATAAGTTTGAGCCATTCGTATGGTCAAACTGCCAACCATTAATCGATAAGTGCCAATCGCTCGGAATTGAAGCGGAACATTCAGCCTTCAATTTGGTGGGTGGTTGGAGCGCTCCACGCTGGGATATTAGCGGGTGGAATAGCCTTATCAAACAAGGCTCAGCTTTGATCGAAAAGCACAGCATCGACTTGGTACACGTCAATAGCGGCGGCCCTTGTCAATGGATGTGTTTGGCTGCTCGCATGAATCATATACCACTTGTCACGCAACTTCATTGCCATTATACATTGCGCGATCGCTTCTCTCTCGGACTTCACCTCTCTCCAAAATTGATTTGCGTTAGCAAAGATGTTGGACGCGAAATTCTTCAGGACGGCTACCCACAAAACCAACTTCATGTCGTACACAACGGCGTGTCACTTCAAGGCGTGGATACACCCATCGACATTAAAGATAGCCTCGGAATCCCATCACAGGCCTTTACCTTTCTGTCGGTGGGTTCGCTGATTAAGCGCAAAGGGTTCGACCGCCTTATTCGCGCAATACGCATGCACAACTACCACCACAACAACCCTCACCTTGTTATTGTTGGTGACGGCGAAGAAAGAGAAGCATTGCAACAGCTTGCATCGGATCTTGGTATCCAAGAACGAGTGCACTTTGTCGGAGAACAACACAATGCCGGAGCGTGGATGTGTGGTAATGCAGACGCTTTTATTAGCGGCGCCTATGAAGAGGCCTTTGGTCTCGTGCTCGGGGAAGCGGCTTTAGCTCAACTGCCTATCGTGGCTCCTAAAACGGGAGGCATTCCCGAGTTGTTCGAGCATAATCACTCTGCATTGCTGTACCAGAACAGTGGAATGGCGAGCCTGTTAAACGCGATTCAACAAGTCATGCAAGACGCGGCATTAAGAAACAAGCTGGCGGAAAACGCTTACCTACATGCTAGCCAGCACTTAACGACGACTGCATCTATCAACGCTATTGAACGTATTTACGAAGGTGAACTTAATAACAACGCTATTACACCAATGCCAATGACTCACTGCATGAAGCCTCTTTCACGCTGGTTGAGCATCAATTGAGGAGCCCGGTCATGAAACGTGTATTGATGTTCGACGCCATCCCAATGCAAGGTGGATCCAAAATCGCGAATGCAGAGCTCCTTAAGCAGTGCGATAAGCTGAATGTGATTGGTTATCTACTCACTACAAATCCAGAGCATTGGGCGTCACTGCTTAGTGATACACCGCGTGTGCAAGTCATAAAAATAAAACCATCACCATTTAACTCGACTCATGGCCTGACCTACTGGTTGATGAACGCTTACTACTTTCTCCGACTTCTCTACGCGTGCATGAAGCTTCCAAAGATAGATAGCTTTTTGGGCCTATCTTGCCCAAGTAATGATATGCCTTTGTACTTACTACGATTAATTAGCAAAAAGCCTGTGGTACAGATGGTTCATGGCCCTATTGGACGATCGAGATCTGCTGGCTACTGCTTAGTAAAAGCATCGGCAATTTACTACTTGGCAAACACCCGCGAATCAATGGTAGAAGCATTACAGGCCTACCTCAAAACAGAGAAGCCAGCCACCGAACGCTATTGGTGTGGTTTGAATACATCTACGTTTGTTAATGGATTATCGAAAGAGCGCTGGCCAAAACAAGCGAATCCGATTTCAAGCCGCGTTTTCTGGGCAGCTAGCTTACTAAAATGGAAGAACATCGATCTTTTGCTTGATGCTTTAACACTTGATGAGTCGAAAAAGATCAAATCCACCGTGTGTTACATCAAACCTAACGTGGCAGGTGTGGAATATTCAACACCGGACTTCAACACACAAGGTGTTGAATGGCATGAGTGCCCAAACAACTTAGATGAATTGCGTTCACAGTGTGGTGTGTTTGTTTCCACCAGTCTCAACGAACCTTTTGGGTTATCTATTTTGGAAGCGCTCGCTGCAGGTATGTGTGTCGTCATTCCACATGATGATAGTTATTGGGACCGCGTGTTAACTCACGGCCGAAATTGTATTAAATACACGCCTAACAATGTGGCTTCGTTACACAACGCAATTCGCCTTTTGAATGAATCGCCGTGGATGAAAGTAACGATGGGTATCGAAGCACTCAATGTTTCTCAACTATACACAGCCGAACGTTGTTATTTGCCAATCGCCCAGCACCTTGCTGCCGAAATTGCTACCAACAATGATTGCACACTCAAGACACCGCGAGACATCAAAGGATATGATCATGTCTAAAGCAATGACCAACATGACGCTATTTGCTATCGCCTTAGTGATCAATAAAAGCATCAGCCTAATCATGCTGCCTGTATTGCCCCACTTTCTCTCACCAGAACAAATGGGCAAGCTTGAGCTTCTAACAACCTTTGGTGTTGTTACGACCTTGTTTGTCAGTTTCGCTTTGCATGAAGCGCTTTATCGATTCGTCGGCGTTGAAAAGGATAAAAATACGCGCACAAGCCTACTAAACCAGCTGTACTCACTTGCTTTACTCATCGCTGGCGTCGTCGCTCTTAGCTTGCTCACTATCATTTTAATCGCCCCCATTCCCGCGCCTTTTACGCGAGTCGAATTTGCTATTGTTATGTTTGCCATCGTTCTAGAAGGCAGTATTGCAATCGGCACTGCCTGGTTAAGAACACAAGACGACAAAGCAAGAACACTGCTTAACGTCATGGTCACTACCACCATTTTTCAGGTCATTTTTATCGTCGCGGCGCTGTCTGTTCATCCCCATGTTATTTCTGTTTTGTGGGGGGGCTTGTTGGCTGCTATTACTCAATTTGTTTGGCTGCACATCGCTAACCATTACAACGTCACTCTTCCTAAGCTGACATTGGCAAAACAATACCTAAACTACTGCCTACCAATGATGATGGCCGGTTTAGTAGCATTTTGTCTCAATGGCGCTGAGCGCTGGTTCATTGGTGCCAACACTTCTCTTGCGACGTTAGGGATTTACGCGATAGCGGTAAAATTTGCAGTGGGCATGTGTATTTTAGTGCAGCCGTTTGGCATGTGGTGGATGCCACGTCGATTTAACTACTTAGAAGGGCGCAAGAACACTGAAGCAGTGCGCATCACACACTTAGGTATGATTTACATTACAGGTTTGAGTGTAGTGGTCGGCACATTAGCAATGGTGATGATCACCTACTTACTGCCAGAAACCTATCATGAGGCGGTACTATTCAGCTTATTCTTGCTACCTATCGCCATGTTAAAAGAATGGAGTGAGTTGATTAACATCTCCATTTTGTACAAGCGTCGTACTCGCTGGCTACTGGGTATAAATGTCGTCTCTGCGTGCGTTGCGATTGCTTTGCTGTTTGGCTTATCTTCTCTGGGTATTTATGGGGTGTTCATTGCGCTTTATTACGCACAACTGTGTAAGCTGGGCCTGACTTATGTAGTAGGCCAACAATGTATGACGTTGCCTTTTCACCTCAGTCTGATGGTTTTATTACAGATTATATCCGGTGTGGCACTGTTCCTGCTTCACTCTTCACAATCAATAGGCATCGCCATCGCAATTTGCATTTTGACATGCAGTTTGCTGGCAGGGATAGCCACTCGCTACATGAGTAAAGAGACGCTCAATGCTCTCACTCGATACATAGTGAAACGGCGTGGACAGGTGAAGAGATACTCGTTATGAATGAAACCAAGGTGAGAACAAAACAGTCCATCGCAGCACTGACGATCACTGTCTGTATCGGCCTGCTTTGGATTGTTATGCCTCATCCCATTTTGATTGTCGCGTTGTGTTTCGCACCACTCGCGTTACTGTTTGTTCTCAATCAAACGTTTTGGCTTGTCACACTGTTCGTTATTTTTTCATTCTTTCGTATTCACGAAGCCTTTCCTGTTATCTATAACTTCAAGATCCCATTACTGTTATCACTGGGGGCACTCGCCGCACTCGCTTTTCACCTTCTTATAAGCCGCCAGATTACAGCTTTTTGGCACCCTTCATTAAAGTGGCTGTGTATATTTTGGGGTCTGGTGATCATCGGAATCATATTCGCTTCCAGTCGTGATATCGCAATAACGGTGTTCAAAAACACCTATTGGAAAATCATCATTATGACGTTGGCCATCACCTGGCTTATTACTAAACCTTCACAGCTCGCACAGATGTCAAAAGCAATTATTTTCGCCGGATTATTGATTGGCTTAGTGGCATTACAAAACGCAGCGAATGGCATTGATTTAGTCGAAGGGACGCGCGTGTCGATAGGACGCTCCATAGGTTCAGTACTTGGCGATCCTAACGATTTGGCACTAGTGCTGATGTTTCCCCTTGCCTTTACCGTTAGTCAATTGATGGAGAAGCATTCCCCCAAGCATCTCAGGCTCTTTGCCATTATCACCTGTTTGGTTTTGTTCTTTGCGATCATTGAGACGCAGAGCCGCGGGGGGTTACTAGGTTCACTGTCTGTATTTGCCTACTTTGCTTTTAAACATATCAAAAGCAAAACATTAGTCTTGGTATTAGGCGCTATCGCAGCGATCGTACTCTACGCATTCGCTGGTATTTCAGGACGAGAATCGGGGGGAGCCGCTGAGGATGGTATAGATGCCTCTGCGATGGGGCGACTTTATGCGTGGGAAGCGGCATTTAAAATGGCGCTGCATCACCCGTTGACTGGCGTAGGTCTAGATAACTTCTACTTTAATTACTATTTCTACAGCCCACACTGGGATGGTATCAACCACGCCGTCCATAGCACTTGGTTTGGCGTGTTAGCAGAAACGGGTTTTGTCGGGCTCGCGGTGTTCATTACTTTAATTGTGTCATTGATCCGCACCTCTTTGCATTCCATCTCATTGTTGACACCAAAATCAGATTACACCCTCTCTGTTGGAGCAAACGCCGTGTTAAGTGGGCTTATCGGTACCATCGTATCAGGCACTTTTCTGACTCAAGGTTTCACTTGGCCAATTTACATTCTAGCGGCATTAACAGTTGTCGTTAGCCGAATTGTTCAAAGTGACTGTCAAAATGAGAAATCCTAGTTTCAAACATAAACAAAACCCATAACTCACTGTTTTAAAATGGCTAATTCCTTGGCACGCATTGTGATTACTCACTTAATTAGTAATCAAATAACCAAGACTCAAGGAGAGCCACATGACAGACATCGTAGTATTTGGAGAAGATTTTGGTGGGTTACCCTCTTCCACTCAGCATATTGTCAAGCGACTAGCAGCGAACCATCGCATCCTTTGGGTTAACTCCATTGGCCTTCGTCAACCTAAGCTGGATTCTAAAGACATACAGCGTGCGTTAAACAAACTCACTCGTGTATTTCATAACGTAGGCTCACACAAGCCAACATTGGACTCTGAAACAAGCCCAAACATTCACATCATCAACTTGCTCACCATTCCTGCCCCTAGCTCTGCATTAGCAAGAAAAGTGGCCGCTAAGATGATGAAACACCAACTCAATAAACAATTACAAGCTCTTGGTTTTGATAAGCCTGTATTTTGGACGTCGCTCCCGACTGCTGCCGATCTTTGTGCAGAAATGAACCCACGTGGACTGATTTACTATTGTGGCGATGACTTTAGCGCTTTAGCTGGTGTTGACCACAACACGGTAGCCAAGCACGAACGTACTCTTGTTAATGCGGCCAGCGTTATCTTTACGGCAAGCGATACGCTCTCCACCAAATTCCCATCTGGTAAAACCGTCACTTTGCCTCATGGTGTCGACGTTAGTCTGTTTTCTGAGCCAGCACCGAAGGCCAAAGACTTGCCTGACAACGGCCGCAAAGTGTTGGGCTTTTATGGTAGTTTGTCTGAATGGTTAGATTACGACTTAATTGCCCAAGTCGCAGACCAAGCACCTGACTGGGATCTGGTTTTCATCGGCCCCAACGAACTCAGTGACAATCCGCTACCTCAAAGAAGTAACGTTTACTATCTCGGCCCAAGAGCTCATCACACTTTGCCAAGCTACTCTCAACACTGGGACGCAAGCTGGTTGCCCTTTGTTAATAACGCTCAAATCAAAGCGTGTAACCCCCTCAAGCTTCTTGAGTATTTGGCAACGGGAACCCCCGTTATTAGCACGTCGTTTCCTGCATTAATGCCGTACAAGCATATGCTTCATGTGGTTCAAGATGTCGAAGACGTGCGTGCCAGTCTCGATCACCTCCTACCGCCACCGACAGATTCAAAGTCATTTGTTCAACAGCAAAGCTGGGAAGCAAGAGCCAACCAAGTTGATAAATTAGTGAGGGCGCTATGAACGATTTAAGAGAAAACCTCAGCGTACTGTTACATGGAGCTTGGAGACGTCGCTACATGATCGTTATTCCTATGCTTGTATTGCCGGTGCTGGGTTTCATCGTAAGTAAACTGGTTCCGACGACTTATGTTGCTCATACCAGCATGCTTATTCAAGAGACAGCGAAAATGAACCCGTTCCTTCAAGACCTTGCCGTCTCAACAATGCTTAAAGACCGATTGAGCGCACTCAGTACTCTGCTAAAAAGCCGACACGTTTTGTATTCTGTCGCAAAAGAACAATCGCTGATCAATGACGAGATGAGTGCAAAAGAGCAAGAGTTCATCATAAAAGATCTTGCGTCGCGCCTGTCTGTTCAGCCACTCGGTAAAGACTTCATTCAAATTCAATTGCAAAGTGGTAAATCAGAAGGAATGGAGTCGATGCTGCTCTCTGTCAGAGAGCATTTTGTCGAACAGCTTTTGGCTCCTGAGCGTTCTTCGATTAAAGATTCGAGCCATTTTTTGACTATCCACATCAACAAACGCAGGGAAGAACTAGACAAGGCAGAGCAAGCCTTTGCAGAATATAAAAATACTTACTCAGACGCGACGCCCGAAATGCAAGCTCAAAGCCTTACTCGCCTTGCTAGCCTCAAACAAACGCTAGCCGAAAAGGAGGCGGAGCTTGCTGGTGTTTCACGAAGTCTAGGCAGTTTGGATCAACAACTATCCAAAACGAACCCGGTTATCGGTAAACTGGAAGAGCAAATCATCGACATTCGTAGTGAACTTACCCTGCTTCGCGCTAAATACACAGAGGCGCATAGTTTAGTGCAAGGTAAGTTGCGAGAATTAAACCGGTTGGAGCAGGAACGCTCGGTACTCTTGAACTCTAAACAACCAGAACTAAACAGTGCTCAACTATGGGATATCGCGAGCAATACCACAGTAAACAGTCTTGGCGAAGCACAGCCTCTACTTGTCTCCCAACTACATCAATTACAAATGATGCGCGGACGTTTTGAAGCACTTACGGAAGAAACCAACAGCTTGCGAGACATGATCCAAGAATTAGAGCGAAATGCGCACCAATTTGGGAGCACAGCGACAGAAATCAACCGCTTAGCTCGTGACGTCGCAGTGAAGAGAGAAATGTATGATGAACTCGTCGAACGCTATGAGATGGCCCAACTAACGGGTTCTTTGGGAGAGTTTGAAGAGAATAAGCGCGTAAAAATCATTGATGAACCGTTCACGCCAACGATTCCAACTAACTTACCTAGTTTTGTATTTGTCATTTTAGGATTTATTGGTGGCGCTGGTTTAGGCATTGGATTAGCGACGATACTAGAGTTAGCCGATAACTCTATCCGCTCTAAAAGAGCATTAGAAAAACACCTTGGTGTTCCTGTCATCACCACTTTACCTAACGTAGTGTACGGAAACTAACCGCCATAAGAACTCATTTACAAGCACTCGGTCGGCGAGTGCTTTTCTTTTACTACTGCCTTATACAGCCTCATAGCATGTCCACTAATATGAATCTCAAATTGAGAATAAACATAAAGCCTCACAAGCATCAATATTAACCTATTGTTTTTAAATGATTAATTTTTTGGCACGCAGTCTGCAACTCCTAAATAAACAAAGAACTCAACGAGGGTTTGAAAATGGAATTCAGACAAAAACACAATAACACTAAGCACAGCAAAAAAGTGATATTACACGTCGTGCAACACTTAGCTCCTGGTGGTTTAGAAACGCTCGTACTAGAAATGCTTCGTTTTGCGCAGCCAAACCATTCCGTTTTTGTCGTGAGCTTAGAAGGAAGCAAAGAACATGCACTACAAGGCTGGCAAAAACTATTGCCCTACCAAGGCCAACTGCACTTTCTTAATAAGAAACCTGGATTCAGCGGAAAAACCATCAGTACGCTGACTTCCATGCTCAAAGGACTTAAGCCTGACGTGGTCCACACCCATCATATCGGCCCACTTCTGTATGGTGGTATTGCTGCACGTTTAGCGCACGTACCTGTAGTGATTCATACCGAGCACGACGCATGGCACCTTAATAACAAAAAATCAGCTCGACTGCAGTCCCTACTGCTAAAAATGATTCGCCCGCAAGTAGTTGCCGATGCTAACTTTGTCGCCCATCAAATACAGACTAAGTTAAAGTATCGCAAAGTTTGTACTATCCATAACGGGATTGACTGTCAGAAGTTTAAAAGCGGTGACCAAACGGCAACAAGACACTTGTTTGAACTTCCAACCGACAAAATCGTGATTGGCGTTGCCGGGCGTCTAGAAGCAGTTAAAGGCCATAAAGTGCTTATCGAAGCATTCTCTCATCTTACGCCAAACACACACCTAGCCATTGCTGGAGATGGTTCTCAGCGAGCTCAATTGGAAGCACAAGTTAGAACGTTAAAACTTGAAGATCGAGTAACCTTTTTAGGCTTGGTCGACGATATGCCCAGCTTTTACCAAAGCCTAGACTTGTTTTGCTTACCATCACTTCAAGAGGGATTTCCTCTCTCAACCCTCGAGGCTCAAGCATGTGACATTCCTTGCGTCGCGACGGATGTTGGCGGCGTGAAAGAGACGCTCTGTCCGAACAACAGCACACTGGTTGAAGCAAATCGCGTGTTTTCGTTGGCCGAAGCGTTATCACAGCAACTGGAATCATCACACCGCTCTCCTCGAACTTTTATTCTCAAACACTTTGATATCAGAGACATGGTGAGTCGCTACTCACGTTTGGCCAAGGAGGCTAGCTATGAATGATTTACTTTGGATTATAGGGTTTGGTTTATCCGCGTTTTTGATTGTCTATCATCACGTTGGGTATCCACTGCTCCTTAAGTGGCTTCCTTTAAAACAGCAAGACGAAACCAAAGCACCATTTGTAAAGCGAGCTTACAAAGCCTCCAAAACAGACAGCCAGCTACCCTCTATTACTGTCATCGTGCCCGCCTACAATGAAGAACAATGGATAGCAGAGAAGATCCGTAACCTTGCGAGCCTAGATTACCCAAGGGATAAGTTAAGAGTAGTGATCGCATGTGATGGCTGCACAGATAACACAGCCGAGATTGCTCAAGCGACAATTCAAGAAGCAATCTGCTCTGATACTCTGTTCATTATTAATGATTACCAAGTCAATCGCGGTAAAGTTGCCCTACTCAACGAAGAAATGCGTCATGTTAGCTCGGACATTACCGCACTGAGTGACACGTCGGCATTGATTTCTTGCGATTCTCTGTTGCTAGCTAGTCAGCATTATCAAAATGAGAACGTTGGAGTGGTTAACGCAACATATCAAATAATGAGCACTGATAACCAAGGTGAAGCGGCGTATTGGCAATACCAGTCTCGAGTAAAGCACCAAGAATCCTTGTTAGGTTCAACGATTGGTTCCCACGGTGCGTTTTACACTTTCAGAACTCACTTATTTGAACCACTGGAAGTTAGCACCATTAATGACGACTTTATTCTCCCTATGAGAATCGTTTTGCGAGGCTATAGCGCTATTTACGAGCCAAACATGCTGGCGCTTGAGCTCGAACAAAGCTCAGATGACGCAGATTTCAAACGACGCCTAAGAATTTCAGCAGGTAACATGCAGCAGCTCATGCAATTAAAGAAATTACTGCTACCTCGCTATCGTGGCACTGCCTTTGCATTTCTATCGGGAAAGGTCCTGCGCTTAGCAACACCCTATTTGATGATTGTTTGCTTTATTTGCTCACTACTACTGGCACACAATCCGCTGTTTCAAGTAATGCTGTTCGCACAAGTTGGTATTTATAGCATCGCGCTTATCACTTACTTGATGCCAGCACTTAACACAATTAAACCTTTCAAGCTGATTAGTTACATCGTCATTGGTCATCTCGCCAACTTTATCGGCGGTATGAAATATTTACTCGGAATGGAAAATGGACGTTGGAAACGCGTCAACCAATAAGGAAAGCATCATGAAAAACTCACGCTACGATTCAAATGTATGCCACGCGAAAAGAACGTTTGATGTACTGGTTGCAATGCTTATTTTGGTCGTCACTGCACCACTTTTCCCATTTATCGCGCTAGCGATCAAAACCACATCGAAAGGCCCTGTGATTTATCGCCAATTGCGAGTAGGACGCTGCACACCAGAAAAAATGGATCTTTTTCAAATCATGAAGTTTCGCACCATGTATATTGATGCAGAGCAACGCTCTGGCGCAGTATGGGCAACTGAAAATGATCCCCGCATCACGCCAGTAGGACGCTTTTTACGCAAAACACGTTTAGATGAACTACCTCAACTGTTTAATGTGTTGAGAGGTGAAATGTCGATGATTGGGCCGCGCCCAGAACGCCCAGCTTTCTACCAGAAATTGGAAGATGAAATCCCCTATTTTGTAGAGCGTACATATGGCGTGTTACCAGGTATCACAGGCTTAGCTCAGGTTAACCAAGGCTATGATGCATGCATTGAGGATGTAAGACGCAAAGTTGGGTTTGACCACAGTTACGCACTAAGCTTAGGTTCGTTTTACTCTTGGATTTCAATGGACCTTTCAATCATGAGCAAAACATTCGTTGTGATGATTGACGGACGAGGTCAATAACTTCCGGCTCTGGTAACGGTCACTCTTGCCACTGGCGGCGCATCTTTTCTATCGTCGCTGGTGGCACATCATGAATGCTTTGATACGCTCCGTGGCACACTTTAATTTCCACCTCGATGCGCTTCTTCATGCAGTAGTCCATGTAACGCTTCATCTCCCAATGTCGAACAAACGTATTGCTCACAATCACAACTTTCCCTCTGTTCAACCACTTTCTAGTTTGCTGAAAACACCACTCATGCGCTTGAGGTAATTGAACTGGTTCAAAGTGATAATCACCTTCATCATTTTCAAAATACATGTCAGCTTCAAAATGCTTAGCACCAAGATCTATTGCCAATTGTTTTGCTAAGGTTGTTTTACCTGAACCCGGAAGTCCACGAATAAGAATGAGTTTAGCCAGTGACATAATACAGTTTAATGAGGTGGGAATAAGCCTAAACTGTAACGAAATTATTGGAAAAGAAAAGTAGAAATAAAAAATGCCGAGCACATTAGGCTCGGCATTTAAACTCAATCATGGATCGTGTTGTATTTATTTGTAAGCTGGCAGTTCTGTTCTTAACCCTTTCACCAAACTTACGCACATCAACAGCAGAACAAAAGTAAACGGTAACCCTGTTGCAACAACGCCTGATTGCAATGCTTGCAAGGCTTCTTTACCACCAACCCACAGCATTACGGCTGCAATTGCGCCTTCAATACACGCCCAGAAAATGCGTTGCGGTACTGGTGCATCAATCTTACCACCGGCGGTAATACTATCGATAACCAGCGAGCCAGAGTCTGACGATGTAATAAAGAATACCAGAATCAGCACGATAGAAAGCATTGAAATCACTGAGCTATACGGAAGCGCATCGTAAACATGGAACAGAGTCAATGAAATATCAGTTAGGCCATTTGCACCTAGCTCACCAACTTTATTCACCACTTGGTCAAGCGCGATACCACCAAACACAGACATCCAAATCAAAGTAACAACTGTAGGAATAACGATGACTGCGAATAAGAATTCTCGAACCGTACGACCTTTAGACACACGCGCGATAAACATACCAACAAACGGTGACCAAGATACCCACCAAGCCCAGTAGAATACCGTCCAGCCGTGCATCCAAGTTTCATCTTCACGACCGTGAGGGTTACTCAATGGAATAATATTTTCAATGTAAGCCATTGTTGTGTCGCGTAGCGAGCTCCACGCCGTATCAAACGTGATGAAGGTAATGAAAATAAGCAGCGCAAACGCAACCACCATATTGACGTTACTCAGTAGCTTAACACCACCATCAATACCACGAATCACTGATAGCACCGCGATAAAGGTAACGAAGGTGATCACAATCATTTGTGTACCAATGCCGCCTTCTAGACCAAAGACATGGTTAATACCACTGGTCGCCTGCTGAGCACCTAGACCTAGCGACGTTGCAAGACCAAATAGCGTCGACAAAACGGCAAGGATATCAATAACGTGACCTAACCAACCCCATGCACGGTCACCAAAAATTGGATAGAACGCCGCGCGCAATGAAAGTGGTAAACCTTTGTTAAAGGCAAAAAACGCTAATGCTAGTGCAACGAGTGCGTAAATACTCCAACCATGTACACCCCAGTGGAACATAGTGGCACCCATCGCAAGGGATTTTGCTTCTTCGGTGTATGGTACTGCGTTAAGTGGCATTCCCCACCAATCAGTGAAATACGCGGTCGGCTCAGCCACACTCCAGAACAGAAGACCAATACCCATACCCGCGGCGAAAAGCATCGACAACCAAGAAACGGTTGAGTGATCCGGCGTTGCTTCTTTGCCTCCTAAGCGGATTTTACCTAGCGGAGAAAACAGAAGAGCAACGGCGAACAATAAGAAGAAGTTTGTCGACCACATAAAGAACGCATCAAACTGTTCGATAATTCCGTTTTTTAGACCGTTTAATACGTCACGAGCAGTGGTTGGCTCAACAAGAAGAAGTGAAATCAGACAGAAAACAACGAGCCCCGCACTAATGCCAAAAACCGGGTTATGTATATCGAATCCCCACTTTTGAACGTTATCCTGTCCAACCTGATAATCGGTTGTATCAATACTATATTTTTTAAATGCATTATCCATAAATACAAATTTAACGTGAATTTGAAACGCCCCTCAGGTGAGAAGAACTCCAATACCGCCCTCCATTAATTTGAACTCTAAAGTTTTAAAGCGGGACAAATTTTAGCAGCAATCACATATTTTTGCAAAAAGTCGTGATTTATTGCATTTTAAGCTCAATTCGAGACAGATGAAGGGGAGATAATATCAACACAAAAATTATGAGGTCTAACGATTGATTTTGTCGTAGGTTGTAGACTAGAAAAGACACAAGAAATACTTAAGTTCATAGCCAGTCACTGCGCAAATAGAGAAGACCTGCGCTGATTTGGTTTCACAATTAACGACGAAACCAAATCAGCAAACCTTTCATCCAGCGAGCGTTATAAGAAATGGAAGGTGATGTTCCCTGTTACGCTGCTAACGGTATCGCTATCGCCTTCAATATCCACGCCAAACGCTTGATAACTCGCGCCCACAGACACATTGTCAAGCAAGAAGTATTCGGCACCAACACCATACATGTAAGAGACGCCATCATCTTTGTCTAAGTTTCTCAGTCCGCCGTCATAATCAACGTTGAATGCATTGATGCCGCCTTTTGCGTAAACGTGTAACGGGCCGAAGTCGATACTAGGTTTCGCCGCTAAATAGAATGAATCAAAATCAGCACTACCCCTGCTGCCACTCAAAGATAAATCCACTTTGCCGTGATTAAAGTAGCCTGCTTCAATGCCAATGAACGGCAAAATACCAGTACCGACATGAATACCGTAGGTTGTATCATTTTCGCTGTCGATATCGGACTGACCAATTTGACCACCAGCGTAAATCCAAGAGTCAGCCATTGCTGACGTTGAGCACAACGTTAGAGCGAATAACGAGAGTGTTTTTTTCATACTATCCCTTCCTGATCGATTCCTAAGCGAAACATTACGCAAATATGCGCATTTAATCGCCACTATATATTGGAAAGCATAGGCATTTTAAGACTCTAAAAGTGAATAATTTATGTTCAACTTTTGTTTTGTGACTTCCAGACAAAAAAACACCGACATAAAGCCGGTGTGTTTCATATGGTGTTAGAAAGCTTGACGCTTATAGGAAATGTAGTGTTGCGTTAACAGAGAACGTGCTGATATCGTCTTTACCAGCAGTGTAGTTCATGTAGCTAGCACCAACAGACATTGGGCCAAAAATGAAGTACTCAGCACCCACACCGTACATTAGGTCCAAATCGTCATCGTCTTTGCCGCCTTTCACTTTTTTGTCCCACTGATGGAAACCACCTTTTGCGTACACGTGTAGCGGACCGAAGTCGATGCTTGGCTTAAGTGCTGCGTAGTAAGAAGTTAGCTTAGTGTCTTGACCATTTACGTTGAACTCACCGTGTTGTGTTACACCAGCTTCAACACCAATGATAGGTAGAATGCCTGTACCAACGTGAACAGAGTATGATGTGTCCGTTTCACCTTTGTAGTCAGACTGACCTACTGTTGCACCACCGTAAATCCAAGAATCCGCCATTGCCGCAGAAGATGCGCCAAGTAGCGCCACTGCTAATAGAGTTTTTTTCATCATCTACCTTTACTCTTTATTATTCCCACGTCTGCATAACTCAGTCGTTGGTACTACAAATAAAGGGAGGCGAACTATTGCCTCCCAGAACTAAAAAATAATGCTTATTGAGTTACTAGCAATTAGTGTACCAGCAACTTCTTAAGCGATAATTACAAATCTGACACTATTTTACTGGTTGATTAGCAAGCATCAATCGCGTTTTTGACTCGTTTATCAGAAACAGGATAAGGAGTGCCTAATTGTTGAGCAAAGTAACTCACGCGAAGTTCTTCAATCATCCAACGCACTTCTTTTACATTTTCAGGAATGGCCACACCTTTCGGGATCTTGTTCAGCAACTCTTTATAGTCTTGAGTCACAGATTCAATCTTCAGCATATGTAAACGATCTTTGTTTGGATCGATTGGCAACTTCTCCATACGACGCTCTATCGCGCGCATGTAGCGAAGAATATCCGGCAAGCGCTTCCAGCCACATTCCGTTGCAAAGCCTTTGAAGATCAAGCCTTCAATTTGTGCTTTGATATCGGACAGAGCAAACGCCATTGTGAAGTCGATCTTGCCTTTTAGCTTCTTATTGATGCTAAACGCCGTGGTCAGAATAGTCTCAACCTGTTGAGCGATCTCTACAACGGTGTCACCCAATTCAGCACGAACGTGTTCTTTCAATGCTTCGAACTTCTCTGGCTCCCAAACTAAACCACCCTGCTCTTCAATAAGCTTATCGACACCGCAGGCAATGCAGTCATCTATCAGATCAAGCACTTTGCCGTAAGGGTTAAAATACAACCCCAACTTCGATTTGTTCGGTAAGTTAGCGTGCAAATATTTAATTGGAGACGGTACATTCAACAAAATCAAACGACGCTGGCCAGCGCGCATTGCGGTGATCTGCTCGTACTCCGTTTCGTAGAGTTTGATTTCAACGCTGTCTTTGGTATCAACAAGCGCCGGATACGCTTTTACATCGTAGCCGCCACGTTTTTGTTGATACACTTTCGGCAATTCTCCAAAACTCCACGTATGCAGACCTTGCTGTTCGATATCGTCATCCGCAACTTTGGAAAGCGTTTCTTGAACTTTGTCTTTCAAACTTTCTTTCAGTTCATGAAGGTCTTTGTTTTCCTTCAGTTTACGATTTCGGTGATCAACCGCACGAAACGTGACTTTCAAGTGCTCAGGTACTTGTTCCAAGTTCCAGTCTTCACGCAGCACTTCTACGCCCGTCATGCGTCGCAACTCTTTCTCCAATGAATCTAACAGCGGCGCTTCCATTGGCGTAACGCGCGCTAAGAATGCATCGACATAGTTCGGCGCAGGCACAAAGTTCTTACGAATTGTCTTTGGCAACGATTTAATCAAGCTAACCACAAGCTCATGGCGTAAACCTGGGATCTGCCAGTCAAAGCCCGCTGGTTCAACTTGGTTTAAAATCGGCAACGGCAAATGCACTGTGACACCGTCACTATCATCGCCTGGTTCAAATTGGTAACTCAATTTGAGCTTCAAACCATTTTGATGCCAGAAGTTCGGGTAATCCAAATCGGTCACATGGCTAGCATCACCCTTGAACAGCATCTCTTTTTCAAAGTTCAGCAGTTCCGGATTTTCTTTCGATGCCTTTTTCCACCATGTATCGAAATGCTTACCAGACACCACTTCGGTACCAACGCGTTGGTCATAAAAATCAAACAGCTCATCATCATCCACCAAGATGTCACGACGACGAGATTTGTGTTCAAGCTCTTCCACTTCTTGCAAAAGCTTACGGTTTTGCTTGAAGAACGCGTGTTTGGTTTCCCACTCACCTTCAACCAATGCACTACGAATAAAGATTTCGCGGCTAACGGTAGGATCGATACTGCCGTAGTTCACCAAACGTTTCGGTACGATTGGTACGCCGTAAAGCATGACTTTTTCGTGCGCCATCACCGCCGCGCGTTTCTTCGACCAATGCGGTTCGCTGTAACTGCGCTTGATAAGGTGCTTGGCTAATGGCTCGATCCACTCTGGTTGAATCTTGGCGATGATGCGACCCCAAAGTTTTGAGGTTTCCACCAGCTCAGCCGACATGATCCACTTAGGCTGTTTCTTGAATAGACCTGATGCAGGGAAGATATGGAAACGAGCATTACGCGCGCCTTGATATTCATTCTTTTCTTGGTCTTTCATGCCGATGTGCGACAGCAAACCAACCAAAATGGCACTGTGTACGCCATGGTAAGAAGCGGGCTCATCGTTAAGCTTGAACTCCATCTCACGCATCGACTGATGAATTTGGAAGTACACGTCTTGCCACTCGCGAACGCGCAAGTAGTTCAAATAGTCTTGCTTACACTGTTTGCGGAACTGATTGCTAGACAAGGCTTTTTGCTGCTTTTGGATGTATTCCCACAAATTCACAAATGTCAGGAAGTCCGACTCTTCATGGAAGAAGCGACGATGTTTATCGTCTGAAGATTGTTGTTTGTCGGAAGGACGCTCGCGTGGATCTTGAATCGACAAGGCAGCTGCGATGATCATCACTTCTTTAAGCGCACCATATTTTGGCGCTTCCAATACCATACGCGCCAAGCGCGGATCGATTGGCAAACGCGCTAATTGGCGACCAATGGAAGTCAGGCGTTTTTTCGGATCTTTTACCTCAGAGTTAATCGCACCAAGCTCTTCCAGCAAACGCACGCCGTCTTGGATGTTACGTTTATCCGGTGCTTCCACAAACGGAAACGCTTGAATATCACCCAAACCAAGTGCCGTCATTTGCAAGATAACCGACGCTAGATTGGTACGTAGGATTTCAGGATCAGTAAACTCTGGGCGTGACTCAAAATCTTCCTCTGAGTACAGACGAATACAGATACCCTCTTCCACACGACCACAACGACCTTTACGCTGGTTCGCACTCGCCTGAGAAACTGGCTCGATTGGAAGACGCTGAACCTTAGTACGGTAACTGTATCGACTGATACGCGCCGTACCCGGGTCGATAACGTATTTAATGCCCGGAACAGTTAGCGAGGTTTCTGCCACGTTGGTTGCCAGTACAATTCGGCGACCAGTGTGAGGTTGGAAAATCTTATTCTGCTCACCTGCCGACAAACGCGCGTAAAGCGGCACAATTTCCGTGCTCTTCAGATTACGTTTGGACAATGCATCTGCGGTATCACGGATTTCACGTTCACCGTTCATGAAAATCAGGATGTCACCTAAACCTTCATCGCACAGTTCATCTACCGCTTCGAAGATGCCTTCAAGCTGGTCACGATCATTGTCGTCATCACCGCTTAGTGGGCGGTAACGTGTTTCTACTGGGTAAGTACGACCCGATACTTCAATGATTGGTGCATTGTTGAAGTGTTTTGAGAAGCGTTCTGGGTCGATGGTTGCTGACGTGATGATCACTTTCAAATCAGGACGACGTGGCAGCAACTCTTTCAAGTAACCCAAGATGAAATCGATGTTGAGGCTGCGCTCGTGCGCTTCATCGATAATGATGGTGTCGTATTGATTCAAGAAACGGTCATGCTGAATTTCAGCCAACAAGATACCGTCCGTCATCAATTTGATTTGGGTATTTTCAGAGATCTGATCGTTGAATCGAACCTTGTAACCAACAAACTCACCAAGCTTGGTTTCCATCTCTTCGGCAATACGGTTAGCAACCGAACGCGCTGCAAGACGACGAGGCTGAGTATGACCAATCAGACCAAATTTACCGCGACCAAGCTCAGCACAGATTTTTGGTAGCTGAGTGGTTTTACCAGAACCGGTTTCACCCGCGACGATAACCACTTGGTTTTCTTCGATCGCTTTCGCAATATCGTCGCGTTTTTGGCTTACAGGCAGGATTTCTGGGTATTCAATCGTTGGTTTGTAGTTGCTGCGCTGCTCTGCAACCATCATGGATTTTGCGATGTCTAATGCGATTTCATCGAACACAGCATTACGCGCTGCGTCCTTCTTAATTTTGCTTGCACCAGAAATACGTTTACTCAAGCGGAAACGGTCGCGCATCATGCACTGATTCAGCGCTTTACGCAGAGATGCAGCACTATTCACTTGAGCCTGAGGTGTTTGAGCTTGTTTCGCTGTCGCTTTTTGCGCACCATTTGACGGTGTCACTTGCTCTTCAGCTAGATTCTTTTTTGGGGGCTGTGACGAAGTCAAAGCGTTTCCTATTCTTTTCATTACAAAAACTGCGCGGATTGTATCACACAAGATCTGTAACAAGATAACCGAAAGCTCATTCAATTTTTTCGAACATGTTCAGCGAATCGCTAGGCTTTTGAACTCACTTACGTTGCTTATAATGGCTCCCATAGTCGAAAGCACTTATTTAAGGAATAACCATTATGTCTCGTGTACTAGCTCTAAAATCAAGCATCCTTGGCGATTACTCTCAATCAAACAAATTGGTTGAAAACTTCATCAAAAATGTAGACCAAGACAAGCTTACTGTTCGTGATTTGGCTGCAAACCCTCTACCTGTTTTGGACTTCGCCGTTGCGACTGCACTGCGCGCTACGGAAGATCTTTCACAAGAACAGCAAGCGGTGGTCGACTTGTCTGACACCCTTATTGAAGAAGTAAAGGCCGCAGACACTTTGGTTATTGCCGCTCCAATGTACAACTTCACCATCCCGACTCAGCTTAAAAACTGGATTGATTTGATTGCTCGTGCAGGCGTGACATTCAAATACACAGAAAACGGCGTTCAAGGTTTGATTGAAGGTAAAAAGGCGATTGTAATAACGACTCGTGGTGGTATTCATAAAGATTCACCAACTGACAACGTTACGCCATACCTACGCACTGTGCTGGGTTTTGTAGGAATCACTGATGTGGAATTTGTTTACGCAGAAGCGCTAAACATGGGTGAAGATGCGGCTGAAAAAGGCATTTCAGAAGCGCAAAGCCAACTTGCAACAATGGCGTAAGTTAGAATAAACCAGAATACAAAAGGGATTGGTTCGCGCCAATCCCTTTTTGGATCCTGATGCCTTGATCGTATTTATAGGGTCTCTAACATCGTCAAAAACGATTCACTTTCTCCAAGTTGCGTATTGCATCGAGGTAGACTTTTTCTAAAGACCGCTCAGCTTCGCTTATCATATTCTCGATCATCGCATTAAACGCGACATCACTACGGATTTCTATATTGTCTCCCGCCTTAACGTCAAGAGAGTTGACGTACAACACCAACCATTCATCGCCCTCCAAGTGCCCTTCTCCGTGAATGGCAAAAAAGCGTTTGGCAAATTCAGCGTTGGTACAATTTATCGCTTCAATTTGAAGATTGAATGAGGAGTCGATACTCATGGTGCTTATGCCATCCGATTCATCAGATGCATCACAAACAGCCTTAACTCTGGCACGATATACGAAATTTCTCGTTGAAAGCAGCATAGTATTATTCATCATTACTCATAATGGGCGATAAATAAGTCAGTTGCAAATCCGACCTATATGCATCTCGTGATGCGCTAAAACTCGAACTGGAAATAAATAGTATTGTAGTTGCTCCCACCTTTAATTCGCCCAAACTGGGAAGCGCTTTCAAAAATCGCCGAGCGGTGATGCAATGAATAGCCCACCCACATATTGTTCCAGCTCTTTTGGTTGAAGAGATCGCCTACATTGACATCAAACGAGAAATCTAGGTAGTTGAGCAACTTGCTTGGTGTATAACCCTTGTCTTCCATTTCTGTGCCTTCAATATAGGTAATGCTATCAATGTATGACACACCTTCCGCTACACCAAATCGCCAAGTCGTAGGCCAATTAACCGTATAATAAGCCTTAATCGCCATGACGTATTCTGTGCTCGCAGACTGAACACTGGACGACCAGTGATGAACCAACCCTGGCGTTAAATAAATATCAAGAGGAAAACCAAACAGCTCATCCGTTAATGGATGCCCATAAAACAATGAAGTAAGTTGATTGTCGTATGGGTCTTTTTCTCTCTCAAAGCTAAATATTTCACCGATGTTCGAAGGCGTCGCCCAACCATGCGCAATACGTAGATATGCTTTATTGCTCAGTGTCGGTTTCGGAACTTTGTTTTTATCGTTGAAAAAGCCAAAACCGACAAACACTTCTCCCTGATATCGATCTTCTACAAGCTGACTGTTGTAGGCGTTATCATCTAAGCGAGTAACACTCGTCTCACCCAGTAAATACAAATTTGAAGTTACATGGTAACGCGCTTTAATACCAAGATTGGTGTCAAGTCCAGCTCCAATTCTCTCGCCAGTAATATCCTTAAAGGAATAATATTCACTATTGAAATCAGCGTCTTTGTATCGAATCGTAATCGATGGCTCTAATTCCCAATCCCCAAATACATAATTGGCAGCAAGGCGGTAATTAGAGTGAAACTGGAGTTCGTCGTCCGTCATCAACTCTACTTCTGCGCGCCAATTGTCGTTAATGCTATAACGCACTTGCCCACCAAAATCGACTCTATCGCCTTCATTAGCATTTTGTAGCGACATGGGAATATCGACAAATCTCAATCGCATGAGTGCGCTCGCACGCCAGTCGGAATCACTCTCATTATACAAAAAAGCGCCACCTTCAATGCCATTGATATACACATGTTCGTTTTCAAAGAACATCATTGGTACAAATGTACTCACCGTAGAGTCATTATCGGCGGTATAAAACGGAATCGATGCTGTGCGATACATCGCAGCAATCCCCCACGTTTGTTCTTCTGCACCATGCGCAGAAGAAACTACCGCAGCTAAAGGTAAAGCGAGTGTTGTTAGAATTAATCTCTTCATGAGTTCGAAAAATGTTGGTTGAGAAGCAGGCAAACATCAATGATTTGCCATTAAAAGCTTATGTTCTGCTGATGATAGCCGTTACAATGGCAAATGTTGTCATCCTCGTGACAGTTTGAGTCCCAAGATCATATTAATATTGCACGACTAGGTGAGCTTGTTTGCGAATATTTTACCATTACAACAAGCGCTTAAACTCTAGCTTAGTTCTAAATCAAACATAATGAAGTAAAAAGTGAAAGCATCAGAACTCATCTCTACCTTGAATCATTTACCCGCAGACACAGACCCAGACATTGTGATGGGAGAAGCATGGCTGCCAGAGAGGTTGATAGGGACTCAACTCGATGGTGACATGTTGTTTTTGCACTTTGATAATGCACCAGAAGATGGTCAAGGTGACGAAGAAGGGCGTGGCTTCGTCGAACACGAAATCGACCTAATTAGAACTCGGCTTCAGCAAATTTTGGATGAAGACAGTGATAACGCGTCAAAAGCCGATGCGATGCTTGGTTTGTTCCTTATGGGACATGAACTTAGTAGCTCGCAAGTTATCGAAATATTAGAAGAAGAAGCTGACACATAAGGAGCCGTTTTGCCAGCATTGATGAACACGACTGAAATTTCTTCACTTCCTCTTGTCGTTGCAGGTCCGATCCTACGTAAAGTGACCGCAACTGAAATCAATATTTGGCTAGTCACCACCCAACGCTTGGAGGGTATGGTGCAAATTACGGATGAAAATGCCTCCATCCTTTATCAAGCCCCTTTAAGTGAACAAAAAGAACAGCTTCAAATCGGCCTCAATGCGTGGTGTTGCTTACTTAAATTAGAAGGCGAGTTTCCAACCCATCAAGCGTTACGCTATCAAATAAAAACGCAATATGGATTAGTGACGGAACTGCTCCCTCACCTGACTTATGAGCGAGATAATACGCCAAACTTGGGTATTGAGTTCCTCGTTAGTGAAAAAGCGGATTATCTCCTACATGGCTCTTGCCGTAATCCCCATCACTTCAGTGATGATACATTGGTCGCTGCGGATCATAAAATCGCGTCTCAATCCATTGAAGAAAGACCGGATATGCTCATCATGAGTGGTGATCATATCTATGCAGACCATGTTGCAGGCCCCACTCTCGATGCCATTGAGCAAGTCATAGCTTTATTGGGTTTGCCAGGCGAAGAATTCGATCAAGCTCCGATAAAAAATACCAATGAGCTCTACCAACACCCTGCTTGCTATTATGGTCGAGATAAATTGTTGCCTCATTATGTGAGTGATGACAGTTTACTAAGTAAGTTTTTTCCACACCGAGGGACACCAATATTCAGCGCCAAAGAGTGTGAGAATCACCTAATAAGCTTTGCTGAGTGCTTTGCAATGTACTTATTGGTTTGGTCTCCGACCTTGTGGAAGCTTGTTCGAACGGATCGTTTATTAGAAAACGAATTTACTGTCGGCGGAGAAGTTCTTGAACCCAAATGGCAGCAGCAATGGCGCGAAGAAAAAAAACAAATTGATAAATTCGTCGCAGGTCTGGACAAGGTTCAACGCTTACTCGCTCACATTCCAACCTATATGATTTTTGATGATCACGATGTCACCGACGATTGGAATCTCACCATAGGCTGGGAACAAGCCGCATACAGCAACACGTTTGCAAAACGCATTATCGGTAATAGCTTGATTGCTTACTGGGTTTGCCAAGGTTGGGGAAATGCGCCAGAAAAATTCAATGATGAATTTATGAGCCTCGCTCAACGCTTTATCGATGAGCGAACCTCGCAAACCCAAGATGCATTTATTCAATATTTGTATCGCTTTGAGAATTGGCACTACACCATTCCTACGACACCAAAAGTTGTCGTGCTAGATACACGAACCAGACGCTGGCGTTCTGAGTCTAAAATGAACAAACCTTCTGGCTTAATGGACTGGGAAGCGATGATTGAGTTCCACCAAGAACTCGTGCACCAAGACAAAGTTGTTATTGTTTCTGCCGCGCCAATGTTTGGTGTGAAATTTATCGAAGCACTACAACGTGTGGTGACCATGCTTGGTAAACCATTGATGGTTGATGCTGAAAACTGGATGGCTCACCCCGGAAGTGCGAATACTCTTATTAGTATTTTCACACACACAAAGACACCAACTAACTTTGTTATTCTCTCTGGCGACGTACACTACTCTTTTGCATACGATATTAAGCTCCGCTATCGAAAAAACAGTCCGAATATCTATCAAATCACCTGTAGTGGAATTAAAAATCAGTTCCCTACACAACTGCTCAATATTTGTGATGGCCTAGATAGACTGCTATACAGCCCTCGCTCACCTTTAAACTGGTTCACAAAACGTAAACGACTCAAGATTTACAAACGCGCACCAAGTACGCACAACTTTTATCGCTTGGTTAACCATAGTGCCATTGGTGAGCTACGCCTTGATGATGAAGGCAAACCAAGTCAAATTAGTATTCTGACGAGTGATGGTGACGAAGTTCATTTTCCACCGACACGTGCTGAAAGCTGAGTATCAATCCCAAAATGACTTGCCCTTTGTAAGAGGCAAGTCACCTTGAACTAACTCAGGAGTTTAGTTTTTTTGGGGAGAAAGTGGCCGTTCTTAAATGTCAACGGCGTGCTAAATTTGGTATCGCACCTTGAGATCTTCCGTATTTATTACCATGTTAACCAAATAAACAATAGCTCGGTGTTCATTATGTTTAATTCTCTCACATCATTATTTAAACAACTCATTGATGGCTCTGATTTAAGCCAAACCAACACACTTTCCCCTAACATGGCTATCGCGTGTTTGCTTTGTGAAGTTTCTGGCGCAGACCATAGTGTCGATGATAGAGAACAAGAAACAAAGCGCTCTTTATTGATGAAACTGCTTTCGTTAAATGAAGAAGAATCAAATACTTTGTTAGAGCAAGCGCAACAGAAAATAAAAGATTCCGCTTCGCTGTACGACTTTACCTCTCAACTAAGAGAACTGACTCAAGAAACTCGTTACAACTTAATCAAAAGCATGTGGGAAGTCGCTTACGCAGACGGCGAAATTGACCCGCTAGAAGACGCGGTGATCCGTAAAACAGCAGAGCTACTCTATGTTGATCACAGCGAGTTCATTCGAGCGAAGTTACAGTCTCAGTAAAGTGACGAGATGAGTATATAAGTCGCTGGCTAACTCTAAGCTACCCCTAGAATGACAACAGATATCGCTTCTGTAGCCATAAAAAAACGCGCACTCTGCGCGTTTTTCAATAAGCCAACGACATTGTTATTAAAATACTGGTCAAGGTATGTGTTTAGCTCTTTCCACACTAAACAGACTGCATGACAAAACAACAATGGTTGGATGATTATTTAATTACAAGCTAGGTTCGAATAACTAAAACATGGTCAAAGCAAGCTTAGCTAAGTTGTATGCATCTACATAGCCAGAGTGTTGACGCCCTTCCCAGTCTATTCCTTTTGCTTCTTGAGCGGCTCGATGGCCTATACGTTTATCTTTTAGACGATTTTGAATACGGTAGAGCGTTGCTAAGTTGATGAACTCTGTGAACGGTGCTTCAATACCTTTTTGCTTACACTCTTCTAGCAGAATGAGGTCATCTCGCCCCCAAGATGCAAAGATTTTGTTGCGACCACCGAAGTTCTTAACCATGGATTTAAGCACTTCTTCTAGTGGGCGTCCTTGTTTTTCAATCTTACGTGGTGTGATGCCCGTTAACTCAGCGCAAAACAGAGACACTTCATCGTGTTCTGGTTTCACGTAGTATTGAGCACGCTTGACTATCTCACCTTTAGACAAATCTATTTCAGCTAACCCCACTTCGATAATTTCACCCGTGCTGCCGACGCCATTTTCGTTCCAGCAACACATTTCTAAATCGAAGCATACAATACGGTTATGGTTCATAGTTTGCCTTGGTTCCTAACATAAAAATTTAAAGCGTGCGATTCTATCGTAACACGGCGTAAAACTCGAATTTGTGCGCCCATTTAATCGCCGATCGACACATTATTACGGCCGTTTTTTTTACTCAAATAGAGTTGACTATCCATTTTGTGATACAAGCTCTCAGGATCTTCTTCTTTATGGATAACCGCACCGATACTCAACGTACAGATGATTGACGCATCACCATAATCAAAAGCCGTACTTGCCACAACACTCCGTAATTTTTCTAGGTAAGCTTCTAGCACTGCTCTATCAATGACTTTAGAAATAATACAAAACTCGTCACCACCAGCTCGGTAAAACTTATCTCCCGGTTTTAAATTAGCACTGACCAGCTTAGTGACATGTTGTAACGCTTCATCTCCACCTAAATGGCCGTGTTTGTCATTAATCACTTTGAAGTGGTCGATATCAAAACCAACCAAGGCGAAGTTAACACCTTTGTTTATCTGATTAAGCAAATGATCGTTGAATGCTCGGCGATTCAGTAGTTGAGTTAGAGGGTCTCGCTCTGCCATTCTTTTTAATTCAACGGTTTTGAGCTCCAACATGACCGCTAAGCGCTCTTTTTCTCGAGACTGTAAATTCACAATCCAACTGATCAAAAAGGCGATTACCAATCCGGCTAGTGTCGTGCCCGCTAAAATAGAACGTTCCCAAGCTGAGACTGCGTCAGAAAGCTTAAAGTCAATACGCCATTCACGGTTAGGCAGTTGAATGGTCCGGCTTATAACCGTTCCTCGAATGTTGTCCCAGCTCGCACTTTGAAAGAGAACAGGGTCATCTGCTGCGTCGAATCCCAAATCTTCTACGCGCACCGACATATCGAGCTCCGTCGCGGTTTTCGTAATCAAATCCTCAAAGTAAACCGTACTTCGGATAACACCGGTCACTACTCCTAATAAATATTTGTTCTCGAAGTCGAACACTGGATGGAACACCAGCAACCCAGTCTTAGGTATGGACTTGTCATAACCATCTTGCAGTAAGCGAACTTTATCCGAGACATTCGCTCGCCCATTTTCGGAAATATCATCCAAGATTAAATCGAAGCGTTTGCGCGAAAAATAGAAACCCAATAGAGAAAGGTTTTCCGGTGTTCTTGGGTAGATATCCGACGCGATGAAAATTGGCTCATTGTGTTCAAAAATGTACCCGTAGGTTTTGGGACCATCTTTAGGGACGGTAAACGGTTGGAAGTTTGGAAATTTTTGACGGGTCTTTAAAATATGTTCATCAAGATCTTCAAATTCGACCTTTTGCATCCATTGAAGTCCAATGAGACTTCGCGAGCTGTTAATCACTTGTTCCGCATACATCGGAAACGATGGCCAATAGCTTCGCTCAATCGAATGGAAAAAGTTTGCGCCCGCACCAATGAACTTTAGATCATTCTCGACGTTTGCTTTAAGTGATTCTGCTTGTCGGTCGGCTAAAGTATCAAACGTCGTCTGTGTATACCGTTGCTGCATTGTATAAGCAGCACCAACTACACCAGCAGTGACACATAAAGTCGCCAAAAAAGCTAAAATAGAGTCTGAATGTCGTTTTATAAAGCTCTTATGAGCGGTGCTTTGTGTCATATCGTAATTTTTGATACTTCCGTAAGTTAAACTTCGGGATCTATTGAAATACTGCGTTAGCAATGCACAAACATCAAGCAACAACCTATATTGGGGAGTCTGATCGTCGATTTTTCACGCTGTTCGTACGGTATAGTCACGAATTATTACAGCCTTAAGCCTTGAATATGCTACCATCCGTCATCATTTTAATGTCTAAACTTGGTGCAAGATCGCAAAGACGATCGTTTTAGTGAACAAATATGAGCCAATACTGAGCACCAATAAATCAATAGAAAGAGAAAAAACGTCATGAACATTGATTTGAACCTAATTCCTCAAACGTTCGATATGCTTCACGCAGGCCTAACCGCATCGAGCGTTTTGCTTCTTCTAGTTGCAGTGTCGCGCAAATCAAAAGTGGTCGAGAAAGTGGTAGAAAAACCAGTCGAGAAAATCGTCGAGGTTGAGAAACCAGTTGAGAAGATCGTTGAAGTAGAAAAAGTAGTGGAAGTAGAGAAAGTCGTAGAGCGTGTTGTAGAAGTTGAATCAAAACTTGCAACCGCATCAACAGACTCTGCAATGCAGCTGCTTTCTATCATGCAACAAGAAGCTCGCCTGATTGACTTCCTAAAAGAAGACCTAACGTCATTCTCTGATGAAGAAGTAGGCGCAGCCGCTCGCGTAATCCACACTGGCGGTCAGAAAGTACTGAACGACTACGTGACGCTAGCGCACGTTCGTAACGAAGATGAAGAAACTCGCATTACGGTTGAAGAAGGCTTCAACCCACAAGAAATCCGCCTAACTGGCAACGTAACAGGCAGCGCGCCATTCAACGGCACGCTAGTTCACAAAGGCTGGAAAGCAACATCAATGACGTTGCCTAAACTGGCTGAGAACTACGATGCTTCTGTGATCGCTCCAGCTGAGGTTGAGCTGTAATGGAACACATGAACCAAGAAAACCATTCTCAAGAAGCGTCTGTTGAAACTCAACAGACACCTAAATTCAGTGTTGGTATCGACTTAGGTACAACACACTGTGTCATGTCTTTTGTTGATACACACAACGAAGACGCTCGCGTTGAAGTGATGCCAATCCCGCAGTTAACTGCGCCGGGTACGGTAGAGACTCGTAGCCAATTAGGCTCTTTCCTTTACCAACCACACGAACACGAAATGAACCCGCAATCACGCGTTCTTCCGTGGTCGAGCGAGCCAAAAGCTCTGGTTGGTGCGATTGCACGTAACCTAGGTTCGAAAACGCCAATTCGTCTTGTTGCAAGTGCGAAATCTTGGCTTTGCCACGCTGGTGTAAACCGTCGTGATGCTTTCCTGCCAGCAGGTAGCCCAGAAGAAGTGGAAAAAGTATCCCCTCTTCGCGCGACAGAGCTTTACCTAGAGCACCTAAAAGACGCTTGGAATCACACCAATCCAAATCACAACCTTGCCGATCAAGACGTGACTATTACGGTTCCTGCTTCTTTCGATCCTGCTGCTCGTGATCTAACAGCCGAAGCAGCACGCAACGTTGGGTTTGTGCACCTAACGCTTCTAGAAGAGCCACAAGCTGCGCTTTACAACTGGATCGATAACAGCAATGACAAATGGCGCGATGAAGTTGAAGTTGGCGACATCGTGCTTGTGGTCGATATCGGTGGTGGTACAACCGACCTTTCTTTGGTTGAAGTAACTGAAGACGACGGCAACCTAACTCTGAAACGCATCGCGGTAGGTGAACACATCCTACTTGGCGGTGACAACATGGATCTTGCACTTGCGTACCGCTTGAAAATGAAGCTAGCGCAAGAAGGCAAAGAGCTACAGCCATGGCAAGTTCAGGCAATGACACACGCATGTCGTGACGCGAAAGAAGCGTTATTGAACGACAGCGAACTTCAGTCAGTGCCAATCGTAGTACCAAGCCGTGGTTCTAAACTGCTTGGCGCAACGCTGAAAACAGAACTGACTCAAGAAGAAGTACAACAAACACTGGTTGATGGCTTCTTCCCTCAAGTTGCAATTACTGACCACCCTGTTCAACGTAACCGTGGAGCACTAACGCAAATGGGTCTGCCTTACGCACAAGATGCAGGCATTACTCGTCACATTGCAGCGTTCTTGTCTAAGCAAGCCAATGCTCTTTCTACTTCAGGAAATGGCGCAGAAGCAGCAGCTCAAGATTTCAACCCATTCGCTAACATGCCTGGTATGCCAGGTTCGGATGCAGCGCAGTCAGCTGACTTCATCAAGCCAACCGCAATCCTATTCAACGGTGGTGTTCTGAAATCGAAACTTCTAGCAACTCGTCTAGAAGACACGATCAACGAATGGCTAATTGAAGCAGATGCAGAAATGGCAAAACGCCTAACAGGTGTGGATCTAGACCTTGCAGTTGCTAGCGGTGCGGCTTACTACGGCTCTGTGCGTCGTGGGCAGGGCGTTCGTATCCGTGGTGGTATTGCTTCGGCGTACTACGTGGGTATCGAAAGTGCGATGCCAGCTATTCCGGGCATGGCGCCGCCAATGGAAGCACTTTGTGTTGCACCATTTGGTATGGAAGAAGGCTCAAGCGTTGACGTACCAAGCCAAGAGTTTGGTTTGATCATCGGCCAGCCAGTTAACTTCCAATTCTTCGGCTCAACGGTTCGTCGTGATGACCTAGCAGGTACTCACCTAGACTACTGGGCACCAGAAGAGCTTGAAGAGCTTCCAGAAATCCAAGTAACGCTGCCTGTATCTGAAGGTCGTCGTGAAGGTGAAGTGGTTCCAGTAACCCTAGCCTCTCGCGTCACAGAGCTTGGTACGCTTTACTTAGAAGCCATTGCCGCTGATAACGGTCAAAAATGGCATGTTGAGTTCGATGTGCGCGAAGACGCGAAAAGCAACTCAGACGAAGAAGAATAAATAGAAATCAAACGGCATCCAATCGGGTGCCGTTTTTAAATACACGAAGGTTTGTATGGCATCTCCTCGTTTTCTTGTTGGTATTGACCTTGGCACCACAAACACTGTTGTGGCGTACTGTGAAATCACCGACAACCTTGAACAATCCGAAGTATCCCTATTCGACATCGACCAATTGATTGGCCCGGGTGAAGTGGTTCGTAAGCCATTGCTGCCCTCTTTCCGCTATCACCCTGCGGTTGGTCAAATCTCCCCTTCTGACCTAACACTCCCTTGGGAAAACGAGCCTGTCTCTGGCGACATTAGTAATGTGATCGTGGGTGAATGGGCTCGTGAATTAGGCGCGAAGGTGGAAGGACGTCAGGTATCCAGTGCTAAAAGCTGGCTATCGCACCAAGCAGTGGATCGTAGTTCAGACATTCTTCCTTGGGCGGGCGCGCAAGACGTAGATAAAGTCTCACCCGTTATTGCCAGCGCAAGCTACCTCAACCACATTCGTCAAGCATGGAACTACCGTCACCCTAGCAATAAGCTAGAAGACCAAGATGTGGTTGTGACCGTTCCAGCTTCGTTCGATGAAACCGCTCGTAAACTCACGCTTGAAGCTGCACAGCTGGCTGGTTTAAAGAAAATCGTCCTGCTCGAAGAACCACAAGCCGTATGTTACGACTGGTACGCACGCCACCAGCAAACCGCAGCTGATGAACTCAAAGAGTTACCGCTGATTCTGGTGTGTGATGTGGGCGGTGGTACTACCGACTTGAGCTTGATTGAAGCCAGTTTCTCTTCTCAAGATGAACTAGCCCTTGATCGTATTGGTGTTGGCGAACACTTAATGCTGGGCGGTGACAACCTCGACTTAGCATTAGCGCACCTTGCGGAAAGCCGCTTCAACCAGAGTAAGAAGCTCACTGCTGCAAGCCTGACTAAGTTGATTCAGCAAACTCGCAAGGCGAAAGAAAACCTACTTTCAGCGAGTGCACCTGAAGAAGTGAAGATCACCATGCTGGGCAGCGGCTCGAAACTTCTTGGCGGAACAAAGAGTATTGGGCTGAGCAAACAAGAAGTGCACCAAATCGCTTTGGATGGCTTCTTCCCGCTTTCTGATTTCAGTGAAGTACCAGACAAACGCCGCAGCGCCGTTGTCGAGTTTGGTCTTCCATACGTTGCTGACCCAGCTGTTAGCAAACACGTAGCCGAGTTCTTAACTCAGCACCAACAAGTTGCTCGTGCCGCTCTTCGCATTGAAGACGACAAACAAAATGCCATTCCGGTAGGTTTGCTACTCAACGGTGGTGTGTTCAACAGTGAGCTTGTGACTGAGCGTGTCACTACCCTCCTTTCCGATTGGCGCGGCGCTCCGGTTACGGTATTAGATAACCCACATCCAGATTGGTCTGTTGCCCTGGGTGCTGTTGCATTTGGTAAAGCACGTCGTGGTGCGCAGCTTAAAATTGGTGGCGGTGCAGCGCGTTCTTACTTCTTGCACCTTCAAGAGAAGAACAAGATGGGCAAAGCGCTCTGTTTGCTTGCAAAAGGTACAGAAGAAGGACACGAGATCCGCTTAAGTGGTCGTCGTTTCTCGCTTACCCTAGGTGAACCTGTTCGCTTTAACCTCCTGACTTCTACCCACGACACCTTAACCAATAACACCGCTATTCAAAATGGCGTGATGGTTGACGTTGACCCCGGCTTATTTGCTCCTCTTCCGCCTTATATCACCACCCTTGAAGGTGAAGGCGCTGAACTGCAAGCCAACCAGAAAGAGCGTGTAGAAGTACAACTGGCGTGTCAGTTGACCGAAGTCGGCACGCTTAAGATGGAATGTGTCAGCGCAGAAGACGATAGCAAACGTTGGGAGTTGGAGTTCGAAGTTCGTAACAAGCAAACCGACGACAACGAGCAAGTTAAGCTTCACCCTAAACTGAACGAATGTAAGGAGCTGATCGCTCGCCTTTACAGCGGTAATAAGAAAAGCGCGGAAAGTAAAGAGATCAAAACCTTAGCCAAAGATCTTGAGAAGAAACTGGGCAAACGTGATGAATGGGATTTCACGACCCTACGTCAACTGTTCGATACCTTTGCACAGGGTCGTAAGCGTCGTCGCCGTTCTGAACAACACGAGAAAAACTGGCTTCGTTTGGCTGGTTTTGCACTGCGTCCTGGCTTTGGCGATCCAACCGACTCATGGCGCATTGAGCAAGTTTGGGGTCTCTACCAACAAAACATTCAGTTCAAGAACCATCAAGGTTGGACTGACTGGTGGGTGTTCTGGCGTCGTATCGCAGGTGGTTTAAGCCAAGAGCAACAAGAGACCATCTTGGCGGACATCGCGAAATACCTACACCCTGGCGCGATGAAAAACCCACAGTCAGCCAAAGCGGCACAAGACATGGGTTATGAATCCATGGTTCGATTAGCTGCATCGCTTGAACACCTAGAAGTCGAAGACAAGGTTCTATTGGCTACGTGGTTCTTGAGCAAAGCCATCAACCATAACCAGTTCGAACAAGCACACTGGTGGGCAATGGGTCGCTTGGCATCACGTACGCCTTTGTATGGCAGCCAGCATAACGTCATTCCTCGTGAACAAGCGGAACAGTGGTTGCCTAAGCTGTTAGAGCAGAACTGGCAGAAAGAGCCAATGATCGCTTTCGCAGCCGTAATGATTTGTCGTAAGACGGGCGACCGCCTATTCGATATCTCAGACGACTACCGTGAGCAGGTACTGGCTAAGTTGAAGCAAAGCAAGGTACCTGAATCTTGGGTATCACTGGTTGAAGAAGTCAAAGAGCTATCTGAGAGCGAATCGAAGCGTATCTTCGGTGATGCACTACCAAGCGGTCTGACACTGGTAAATAACTAGGCTCTCACGCTTATAAACGCAACAAAGCCCTTCTCGTGAAGGGCTTTGTTTTATCTGATTCTAATAGCTGACGAAAGACGACTCGTTAGTTCATTTCCGTATTGATCACCACATCACGCGTTTCATTATCCATATCACTGATGCCGACCACTGAGATTTCACGGTCAGATAAATTCTCAATCATGCTGTCTTCTAACCCACCGTCCGTCATCCACGCATAGAATTTTTCCGCAATACGATCCGAACCTTCCCCGACAAACGTTAATGTGACCTTCTTCATTTGTGACACTCCATCAATTTACGATTCAGCCACTTAAGCGTAGTATGTTTCGCAAATATCGACATAAACTAGGACTAACTTCTTTTATGAGTATCGAAAAATTTGACGCGATTTATCAGCGCGCTGCCGAGCGTAAAGGTGGTGAAGATCAACTTGAAGCGCTTTTGTCTCATCCACTAAGCAAAGAAGAATTGGCAGCGATTCCAGATGACCGTTGGCTGGCCGCTTTTTCGATGAAGGTATTCCAAAGTGGGATTTCGTGGAGCGTGGTTCGCAACAAGTGGCCGAACTTCGAAGAAGTGTTCTTCGGATTTAAGATTGAGCCGTTGTTGATGCTGTCAGACGAGCAATGGGAAACCAAAGCAACCGACAAACGCATCATTCGCCACCTCACTAAAGTCATGTCGATTCCTGCTAATGCTCGTATGATCCACGAAGCAAAAATCGAATACGGCTCGTTTGGCAAAATGGTTGCCGATTGGCCGCAAGAGAAAATCACCGACCTGTGGGCGTATTTGAAGAAACGCGGTAATCGCCTAGGCGGAAATACAGGCCCTTACACTCTGCGTCAAATGGGCGTAGACACCTTCATCTTGTCTAGCGACGTTGAAGCTTACCTGCGTAATTGCAAGATCATTGAAGGTGGCAAAGATACGAAGAAATCGCTCGATGCCACCAACAAAGCGTTTGTTCAATGGCAGCAAGAAAGTGGCAGAAGCCTGTCTGAGATCAGCCAAATCATTGCGTTCAGCACCGGTGATAATCGCATTTAATCCAGACTGAACCCAAAATACAAACGGCGCACTGATCATTGGATTTAGTGCGCCGTTTTTATGTTCATTGGTTAATGTACACACTTACTTGGAAGCCAGTGATTCCCACTCCGTCAGTAGCTGCATAATACGGTGAGAATCGTCCCATGTTGCACAAGGGTTTTCTAGCGAGGTACGCCCCTCTTCAACCGCTTGGCGAATATTGCGCACTTGATAGAAGAAAGCATCCCCTGCCGCGGGAACAGACACTTCACGCTTCGACGTCTCGTAAATTTCCACACTAAACTGGTTATCTTGCGTTGGTAGCCATGGGTTTGAATCTAATGTGATACAGCCTTTGCTACCCAGAATAGTGAATTGGTGTTTCAATCCATGATCTTCGGCGGTGTGTACGCTCGCCGTTTGTTGCTCACCGAATTGCATCATCAAACTCGATTCACAGATATTCCCATCGTTACCTCGTCGACCAATCGCCGTCATAGAGCGGTTTCCAAAGGCTTGTTCACCCAACATGGTTTTCACCACCAAATGCACCAATGACATTGGGTAGCAACCTAAGTTATACAAAGCACCTTTACTGTCTGGATTAACAAACTGCGCAATCGACGCAATATAAGACGTGTGGATGGAGCGAAGTTCACCAATCTCTCCCGATTTAAGCACAGAAACCAACTCGCTGATCAATGGGTGATGTAAGTACATCAAACCCTCAGCAAAGAATACCTTGTGTGTTTCGACTGCTTTTAGTGCCAACTCGGTTTTTTCCATATCTACCGACAGTGACTTTTCACACAGGATCGCTTTTCCCTGCTCTGCCGCTTTAACGATAAAGTCATGATGAAGGTGATTTGGCAATGCGATGTAAATAATGTCGACTTGCTCATCGGCAATCAACGCATCGTAATCGTTGAACGTATTCTCGATGCCATATTGCTCAGCGAATGTCTTTAAGTTCTGCTCCGAACGCCCAGCAACCGCGTACAGTTCACTCTTGTCATCGCCTTGGATTGCCTCAGCCATGACACCTGAGATAAAGCTTGTGCCTAAAATACCCCATTTCATGTTCGCCTCTCCTATTGAGCTTGGGTTTCGAATGCTTGAACTAACTCTGCCATTTCAGCCGCAATAAACGCTTGTGTATGCGGCATAGCAAAATGCGCTTCAATCGCGGCGCGGTTTTCATATCGCTCCCAAAGAATCACACGTTGTGGATCTTTAGAATCGTAGGTCGCACTCGCTTGCAAGCACCCCGCTTCGCTTTGCATATCAAGGCAAAATTGTTCAATGGCTTCAACTACTTGTTGTCTTGGCTTATCGGCATTCATTTTCAGTTCGGCGGTAACAAAAATCGTCTCATTCATGATGGATCTCTTTCTCCATTCTTAATCATACGCCCACTGTAATTAACCTCGTTTGATTGATAAACTCTGCTTTAGTTATTTCTTTATCAACTCTGGGTGTGCAATGGATAAATTAACAAGCATGAAAGTTTTCGCTTACGTGGTCGAACACGGCAGCTTTCGTAATGCTGCACACCACTTTGATATTTCACCGACCATGGTTGGCAAGCACGTGAGCTTTCTTGAGCAAAGCTTAGGTACACAGCTGATTCATCGGACCACGCGCAAACAGTCCTTGACCGAAGCTGGCAGACTCTACTATCAAGAGTGCCACCGCATTATTGAAGACATCACCAACGCAGAGAACCTGATCCAGACGCTGATCAACCGTCCAACCGGAACAGTAAAAGTTAACTGCCCTGTCACGTATGGCAAAAAGGTCATTGCTCCTATCGTGGCTGACTTCTTAGCTGAATTTCCCGATTTGAACGTTGAGCTGATGTTGGACAACAATTTGATTGACCCATATGGAAGCGAAGCTGACGTGATTATTCGTATTGGTGAGTTGGTCGATTCGTCGTTAGTTGCAAGAAAACTGGGGGAGTACGACATGACTTACTGCGCCTCACCCTCTTATCTTAAGCAACACGCTCCTATCCAATCGCTTGATGACCTTGAACATCATCATTGTTTGGGATTCCAGTACCACCAAGGGGAAAGCCAACAAGTGGTGAACATGCCATCTAATACCTTTGGAAACAGCAACACTCGATTAACGTCTAACAATGGTGATGTGCTTAAGTTTGCCGCGTTAAAAGGCTCTGGCGTTCTTCTACAACCAAAGATCTTAGTTGAGCAGGAAGTCCAATCTGGTGCCTTGGTAGAAATTCTCCAGCAACATGCTCCCAAGCCAAAACCGATCCACCTGCTTTACCGTTCAAAACAGCTTTCCCTTAAAAACCGTACCTTGGTCGATTTTATTCTTTCTCATGTGAATCCATAACGTCACCCCATAAAGCGGCGACAATTTAACCATTTAATTAACTTTTATTGTCGATATGACAAATATTATTGCTTGTTAATTGTCTTTATTTTTCATGTTGTTAGTCAGAGACACCCATTAACTAGGCATAATTTATTGATTCACACCAATTGCATTGCTCTGACAAAGTGACTAGGATTGCCGCCTTTCCTGAGTGAACTATCAAAAAAATATCGAGAAATTTAATCTAATTTCTCTTCCTGTTCGTGTGCAATCACAACATTTACACTCATTTCAAATTGCATAAGCACATTCCTTTGCTTATGAAAACGACATTGATTTCTCAACGCTTTTAGTCACGTATGTGACTTTTTGGCTTGAGAGAGATTTTTATTCAAGGTAGGTCACAAGGACGCTACCCCTTGACTGCATTTACTGGAGGATAAGATGCCTAAAGGTCTAATGCTGACTGACTTAGCCATCGCTGGCTTACTATTGATTTTGGCAAAAGTCATTCGCGTTCACGCGCCATTACTACAGCGTATGTACATTCCATCGGCGGTTCTCGCAGGATTATTCGGTCTAATTTTTGGACCAGCCCTGTTAGACGTACTGCCTTGGACCGATACCTTTACCGCTAACGCAAGCCTGTTAACTGCTGCACTTTTTTCTGCGTTAGGTCTGGCAACAGATGTTCCATCACCGAAAACCGTCGCACAGCGTGCTGGCTCATTGTGGGCGTTCAACCAAATCGCTTCTGTTTCTCAGTGGTTATTTGCAGCAATGTTTGGTCTCGCGATCACTACCTTCTTCTGGCCAGAGATTAATCCCGGCTTTGGTGTGACAATGTCTGCAGGCTTTATGGGCGGTCACGGTTCAGCCTCTGTTGTTGGTGAAATCTTCACGGGACTTGGTTGGGAAGATGGCTTCACACTAGGTTTAACCTTCGCAACCGTGGGTATCTTCATTTCGATTTCTGTCGGCATGCTCATGCTGCAATTCGCATTGAAAATGGGTTGGATTCGTAGCTTTACGACATTCGACAGCATGGACGAACACGAACGCAAAGGCCTTGTTAAGCCTGATGATCAAGAACCAGTAATGAAAGACACCATGTCTTCCCTGTCGGTTGATTCTTTCGCGATTCACGCTGCGTTGGTTGTAGTGGTAACAGCTTTCTCGTATGTAGCGGCTAACTACTTATCTTCTTTCCACGATAAGGTACAAATCCCTACGTTCGTAACTGGCTTCCTTGGCGGCATGCTCGTGCGAATCGTCGCGAAACAAACGAAAGCTTCACGCTATCTTTGTGACGGTGCATTCAAACACGCTGCGGGCATCAGTACCGATTATTTGATTATCTTTGGTATCTCAGCCATCAAGATTACCGTCCTAGCCCAGTATTTAATGCCGATGGTAGTGCTTGCAATCGGCGGTATCGCCTTCACACTATGGCTAATCTTCTGGGTTGCCCCACGTATCATGGGAGAAGATTGGTTCGAGAAAGGCATTTTCTCTTGGGGTTGGTTAACCGGTACGGTTGCCATGGGTATTGCCTTGCTTCGTATTGTTGATCCAAAAATGCGTAGCAAGGTGCTTGATGATTACGCCATCGCTTATGTCCCTGGCTCAATCACTGACATCTTTATCATCTCTTTGATGCCAATCGCGATGTATAACGGCATGCACTGGCAAGCGCTTGGTGTAGGATTAGGTTACATCGCAATTGTCTTATTTATTTGGCGATTCATTTTTAAACGTAACCGCAGTGCTCTGACACACGAATCTTAGTCGCTTTACTCGGGAGGATTTTATCCTCTCGAGTTCATTCCTTGGTTTTTATCAAAATCACTTCTCATCCCGAAAGTAAGCAACTTGTTTTATATTTGAGATTTGCAATCCCGATCTCTTATTATCATTCTTTTTTAATACTTGACCTGAAAGTTTCTATATCAGAATAGCCGCCTATTCGTTTCTAAAACATGGAGAAAGGCTGTGCGTCGCTCTCAAGGATTTACTCTTATTGAACTCATTGTGTGCATCATCATTCTTGGTATTGTAAGCGTCGTTGCATTTCCTAAATTTCTTGGCTTACAAAAAGATGCCAGAGTGGCGGTTCTATATGGAGCCAGAGAAGCACTCATGACCGCCAACAACTTTGTCTACACCAAAGCAGTGATTCAATCTCAAGAGACAGTAGATGGCGGCATACAATATAACATTGATCTAGATAATGACGGCCATAACGACCTAATTGGTTACTTTGGATTTATCAAAAATGTTATTCCAGCAAAAGAGCTAGCAGGCTTTGATCCGCAACTCACTATTAACACTTGGTATGGGGTAGATAGCCCAGACGAGCCCTACTTCCTTATTGGTTTTGCAAACAAGCCTGTTGGTCCAGAACATATGTGTTATGTCGAAGTTTACTACCCAGAAACTCCTGGTGGCCAAGTGAAATACAAAATACAAACTGACGATTGCTAATTCCCATATAGAGTGGCAGTAACACTTTTACTTTTGGTGTCTTCATCGTTATTGCGAGGTAATGGCTCCAAAACCACCATTAACAACTATTTCACATAATGTCGTCGCACAGTTAGCTCATAGAGATAAAACCAGTAATTTGCGCCGACACATGGCTATAATTGAAACAATCTATCGTTTTTAAACCCGCCTATAACTTGTGCTTGTAAACTCATCATTTCGCTCAATAATAGTTCTATAACAAATTCAATAATTTAAAGCGGGAGGCGTAATGAGAATATTCTGGCAGCTACGTTGGTATTTCCAACAAAAGTGGAGGCACTATGTCGGATCCATTCTGCTTTTCGCTGTGATATCAGCACTACAGCTTGTTCCGCCCAAAGCAGTTGGCATCATAGTTGACGGCGTCGTAGACAACACTTTAGATACAAATACGCTGATTCTATGGCTCTCAGGGTTAACTGTACTGATCTTTACCATTTATGGGTGTCGCATCTTATGGCGAATTTGGCTTTTCGGCGCAAGCTGGGAGCTCGGGACCATTCTACGTAACCGTCTATATAGGCATTTATCGACACAGCCACCTCGTTTTTTTGAACGTTACAAGACGGGGGATCTGATGGCTCGTGGCACTAATGATGTGCGTAATATCGTTATGACAGCCGGCGAAGGGGTTTTAACCGCCGCAGACTCTTTGATCACTGGTATTGCGGTTTTAATCATTATGGTAACGCAAGTAAGCTGGAAGCTCACCGTAATGGCGCTTCTTCCAATGCCATTTCTTGCCATCATCATCTTCTTTATTGTGCGCATCCTACATCAACGCTTTCGTGTCGCTCAGGAAGCCTTTTCTACCATGTCAGACATGACACAAGAGTCACTTAATGGCGTGCGAATGCTGCGTGCTTTCGGATTAGAAAACCAAGAGCAGCAACGTTTTGAAGAGGTTGTGGATGATACTGGCGAAAAGAACATCGCTGTTGCAAGAGTCGATGCTAGATTTGACCCGGCAATTCAGTTAACCATCGGTCTTTCTTTCCTTCTTAGTGTCGCTGCTGGTGCTTACCTTGTTGATAAAGGTGAGATCACGCTTGGTGATCTGACCGCATTTACGATGTATTTAGGGTTGATGATATGGCCGATGCTGGCATTCGCATTCCTATTTAACATTTTAGAAAGAGGCTCTGCCGCATGGAACCGACTACAAGAGATCTTTGATGAAAAGCCAGAAATTATCAGTGGCAATAAGCCAATAGAAAATAAACCACTTCCGTTGAAAATTGATATCGACGATTTCCACTGGTCTAGTGATTTACCACCCGCTTTGACGGAAGTAAACATCGAACTGGAACCCGGAAAAATGTTGGGAGTTGCAGGGCCTGTAGGAAGCGGAAAATCGACCCTGTTAACACTACTTTTGCGTCAACATGATTTAGAAAACGGCTCAATTAAATTCGGTGATGTCGAGATCAAGGATGCCTTACTACCGCAGTGGCGCAACCGTTTTGCCGTGGTTAATCAAAGCCCGTTTCTATTCTCCAAATCTATCTTCGACAATATTGCCTTAGGCAACCCTAATGCAGAGAAAGAAGAAGTCTATAGAGCAGCAAAGTTAGCCTGTATACATGACGATATTGAGAAGTTTCCTGAAGGCTACCAAACAGAAGTCGGCGAAAAAGGCATTACACTCTCCGGCGGGCAAAAACAACGTATTGCGATAGCACGCGCTATGCTGCTGAATGCCCAAGTGTTGGTTTTGGACGATGCACTTTCCGCTGTCGATGGACGGACCGAACATCAAATCCTTAAGAATTTAGAAACATACTACCGTAATCAAGCCCTAATCGTTATTGCGCACCGCCTCACCGCTTTGGAAGCAGCAGACGAGATCATTGTATTGAATCACGGACACATTACTGAACGTGGGCAACATAGCGCTTTATTAGCGCATAAAGGCTGGTACGCCGAGATGTTCGAGTACCAAAAACTAGAGCAGGCGATGGAGGAATAATGAATGAACCACACCAGCACGTTTAAACGGTTAATGTCTTACCCATTATCTCAACCAAAGCCAATGATTAAAGGACTCGCCTTACTGTTTATTGCAGCGTTAGCCAGCGCCGGCGGCCCTTGGTTGATTCAATATTTCATTGATGAGCACATCGCTAAAGGTGACTATTCACAAAATGTTCTGATTTCGCTAGCAGTAGGTTATATCGCTCTTCAGATCGTATCGGCAACATTCCAGTATTTTCAGTCATTGCAATTTAGCATTGTCGCGGCTAACACGATCAAAGCGATTCGTAAGCAAGTATTTTCTGGCGTGATTAAGCAGCCGTTGTCTGCGTTTGATTACACTCCTGCTGGAAAATTGGTGTCGCGAATCACCAACGATACGGAATCTTTACAGCAATTTTATGAGCTTTTGATCGCGACCGTGGTGAAAAACGTGGTCATGATTGTCGTAATGCTTGGCGTTATGTTTTTCATGAGCTGGAAGCTCACACTCGTTGTGCTTGTATTGCTGCCGATCGTCATCGGCTTTATGTACTTGTTTAAGCAGCTAAGTACAGAAAGCTACCGAAAGATGCGTGACCTATTGACCGATATAAATGCGAATCTGAGTGAATCCATTCAAGGGATGAGTGTCATTCAATTAATGCAACAAGAAGAGCGTTTTAATAAACAGTTCAACGAGCTAACCGCAGAGCATCTGGTGGCATCTAAACGAGTGATTCGGCTAAACGGCTATCTGCTAAGACCATTAATGGACTTACTCGCTGGTCTTGCGTTGCTTTGCTTGGTTGCGATCTTTGGTTTTAATGGTATTGAGTTGATTGGTGTGGGGGTACTGTATGCATTTATCAGTTATCTTGCGCGAGTTACTGAACCACTAATTGAGATGACTCAGCAACTTGCTCTACTTCAGCAGGCGTTAGTATCAAGCGAACGTGTTTTTGAATTGATTGATGCGAAAGAACAAACTTACGGGGGCGATCATCAACCATTAAGGTCAGGTGCTATCGAACTTAAAGACCTCACATTTAGCTACGATGGTAAACAGGACGTCCTAAAAGACATTTCGTTGAAGGCCAACCACCAAGACTTTATCGCGCTTGTCGGGCATACAGGAAGCGGTAAAAGCACCTTAGCGTCACTGTTAATGGGCTTTTATCCAACTCAATGTGGTGAACTGCTCATAGATGGTCGTCCACTTAAAACATTAGGGAAAGACGTACTTCGCAAAGATGTGGCAATGGTTCAACAAGATCCACATATTCTCCCTGCTTCAGTCAGAGAAAACATCTCTCTCAGTCGGGCGGTTGATGACAATCAAATATGGGATGCGTTAGACAAGGTAGGTTTGGCAGAACAAATTCATCGTTACCCTAACGGGCTAGACACGCAGTTAGGTCAAGGCGAAACTAATTTATCTGCAGGTCAGAAACAGCTTTTGGCGTTAGCACGTGTGCTTGTGGTAAAACCTAAGATATTGATATTAGATGAAGCAACCGCAAATATTGACTCAGGAACAGAGGCTTTAATCCAAAAGAGCTTGGCGGTCCTCAGACAAGACATGACGCTCGTTGTTATTGCTCATCGGCTTTCAACTATCTTAGATGCAGACCAAATCATTGTTCTTCATCATGGGGAGTTAGTCGAGAAAGGCACACACAAAGCACTCTTAACGCAAAATGGTCGTTATGCTCAAATGTATCAGTTACAGCAAGCAAACCGACATCTACAACAGATTGAAGAAGACACCAAGCAACTCGAAGAAGCGGTGTGATTTTAAGCCCGTGCCTTCTTTTTATTTAGTCGGCATGGGCATAATTGGTGTAACTTCAAAATTTAACCTTGTTAGCTTCCAATTTCTTCATAATGTGAACTAATTTTCTATTTCTTACCTATTATTGACATAACCCCTCGCTATATCACGCAAGGTCGTTGTAAAATCGTACGGTACTTAAGTCTACTGCCTGTGGCATTGGGCTGAATTCCGCTTTCTAATTATGCACATTAATCTCATGACACAAGTCCATGGACAAAGATAAGTTTACTAACATCTATCGCTTGCCTGGTTCGATTCAAATTCGTATCGGTAAATGGCAAAAGACGTTCCGCGGCACCTCTGATTTAGTTTTACATCAGGCGCTAATGGAGCGTAATAAGCAATTTAAGAAGCCAGACTTTTTACCTAAAGGCTGGTGTGTCACTCCTATTGATGAAAACGACATTACCATTACGCATCACGGTAAATATATCCAAACCGTTATGCGCACAATGCTGGACAGAAAGGTCTCATACAAGCGACTGTTCCTATCTCGAATGAGTCTCGAAGAAGGTGAAAAAGTGCTCCACAATTACAAGCTGGAGTGGGTAAGAAAACATAACCAGATCGCCAAAAAGTACAATCAAATTAAAAAGAAACAATATATGAACTTTGCAAGAGAAGAAGAGGAAACCCTCTACCCTTCGATTCCAAAGGGTGAGTTTGACAAAACGTTATGGAACAAACTTGTCGTATCATCGTTTGGCCCGCAGAAAAAGTACAAAAACCCGCACTTTGTCCGTAAAGCCGATTTCTAAATAAACACCCCTAAAGTTAGGGGTGTTTATTTATACGTTAACTCACCAGTCGTAAGTTAAACTTGCAATAACATTTTGTCGGTCGCCATACCAACAAAAGCCATCACATGTCGCTATGTACTTTTTATCCGCGATGTTTTTAGCTGCGACTTGTAGCTTGTAATCGCCGATTCGATAACTGACCGTCGCATCCATTAAGAAATAACTTGGTACTTTTAGTCTCTCTTCATTGTCTCCGTATGACTCACCTGTATAGCGCGCGCCTAAGCCAACAGCAAAGCCATCAAGAGGTCCATCAAAGAAACGATAATGTGCCCAAGCTGATGATACGGTATTCGCCACTTGGGAAGGTGTTTTGCCAACCCATGCCTTATTGATGTCTTCTTTTATCTCTGCATCAACGTACGCAATGTTCCCGATCAATGTTAAGGATGGTGTCACATTAGCTACAGCTTCAAACTCAACGCCGTTATTTTCTATTTTTCCTATTTGCGTTAATTCACTCAAGTAGATACGAGCCAAGTTTTCTTTTGTTGCCCGATACGTTGCAACATTGAAATAACCATCAAATGAATCCGGTTGGTATTTCATACCGATTTCAAATTGATCACCGCTTTCAGGCTTCGCTGGCTTACCATTGCTGTCTTCTTGAATAATTGGATCAAAGTACTGAGAGTAACTAAAGTATGGCGTGAAGCCAGAATCAGAAATATAAGCCGTTCCCACGCTAAACGTCCACTCTCCATTATCGACTTTCGTGCGAGCACCCGTGGTAACATTATGTACTTCATTACTTGTATCGTCGTAACGTGCCCCCAATAACATCGCCCATTTATCGTTGATCAGCATATGATCTTGAAAGTAGACGCCGAGTTGCTGATTATCGATTTTCGTTCTTTGCTTATCGGTTTCGCTCAATGGTTGTAGCGTATTCGGATCGAGTAACATTATGTTATCCGAATAAGTAGGATTAAATACATTAAACCTAGGATCGGGCAAAGCTCCCATTGGTGTGTTTAATAATGCACTACCATTAGCAACGATAGGGTCATTGGCAAAATCTTTACCATCGATACTGATCATTTGAAAATCTATGCCCAACATCAAGTTATGCTCAACACTTCCCCAATTTACTTGGTGCATCAAACGATTATCGATATTAAAAGCATCAGATGACCCATCTTCTGTTGAAGCACCCCGAAGTATGGTTTTGCGTTCATTTGATGGGTCCAAAGCCGGCCCCAACGCAGGCACGTCAGCCGAGTAAACGTACGAATACATTTGTCTTAGCTTAACATCCATTTCGCTGTAACGAGCTGCTTGAACAAATGAAGTGGTATCATTAAATGCATGAGAAAACTCATAGCCTAAAGACACCTGCTCACGCTCAAACGTCTCCCAGTTAGGATTGCCTATCGCTAAACTATCACTGATCTTTCCATTTTTGTTTGGCGTTAACGTTCCTTCAACTGGCAAAAATTGCAGATAAGGATCTGAGTCGTCTTTTTGATAGCTCGTTAGAAAGGTAATTTCAGACGTCTCATTAAATTTGTACGTCATCGATGGAGAGAGAAGAATGCGCTCTGCTTCTACACCACTAATTCTCGTCCCATTTTTTCTCGCTAACCCTTGAAAGCGAAAAGCTAGCTGCTCACTCACCTCAGAGTTTACGTCAAGAGAAAGTTGTTTACGGTCTTCAGAACCGTACTCCAAAGATACAAGTCCTGACCCCCCATCAAATTGAGGTCGCTTACTGACAAGATTGATAACCCCACCTGGAGGGTTTTGCCCATAAAGAACAGACGCTGCACCACGTAAAACTTCAACCCTCTCTAACGCAAACGGATCTATTTGCCAACTATAGAAGCCAGAAGAATATAAACGGGTACCATCTTGATACAACCCACTGTTCGCCTGTTTAAAACCACGAATAATAAACCAATCTTGCTTGTTATCTTCGCCGAAATAATTAGTTTGAATGCTTGGTGTGTACTGTAGTGCGTCAGAAATGCTAATAGAGGCACGATCATCCATTTGCTCTCGCGTAACAACAGACACCGCTCTTGGAGTCTCATTGATAGCAATATCAGTTTTCGTCGCTGCCCGACTCTTCGCTCCGAGATAACTAAAATCTGGACCAACTGCACTGTCTTGCTGCTGTCCAATCACAACTATATTTTCATCTTCCTGAGCCAAGACATTTGGCGTTGATACAGCTAATACAACCGCCATCGACGTTGGTGTCAGCATAAACTGCCGAGTCATATTCTCTCCTTTTTGTCGGCAGCCAAACCAACCCTTCATGACTTCAGCGACCGCTGAAAGAAAAGCGAGTTACGGCATCGCCAGTTGTTTCCGTAAAAGACAAACCAGAGGTTTTGCATAAAGCACTCGCATAGGTTACGAATGCCACTACGAGTGCTTATTTGTATAAGTACTTTCTTGGTTGAGGCTTAGCTCATTTCTATAAGCGGCGTAAACCCCACATTAAATACAAACCGCCAATGAGAGACGCCATAAGCCCTGTTGGTATTTCTTGCGGGTAAAGGACCTGTCGTCCCAACCAATCAGCCAACAACATCACCCCTGCCCCCAGTATCGCGGCGCATAACATGTGTTGTGACGCTTTGTTAAAACCAAATAAGCGAGCTAAATGCGGAGCCAACAACCCAACAAAGCTAATCGGGCCAACAACCAATGTCGCACTGACCGTGAGACAAGCAACTAAAAGAAGCAGTATTGCGCGTGAACGATCAACTCGAATTCCAAGTGCTTTAGAGGAAGCGGCACCGACAGGAAGAATATCCAGCCATCTTACGCAGAGAAAACTCAACCCTATAAAGACAAGTGCAGATAAAGACAATGGGAGTAACGTTTCAACCGAGACATAGTAGGTAGACCCAGACAACCAAGCCAATGCTTGATAACTTCTTGGGTCACCAGTGGCTAGAATAAAGCTCTGTATTGCATTCATCAGTGCGGTTATCGCAATACCAGTCAACAAAATACGCTCCGGCTGAAAGCCTGACTTACGGTTTAGCAGCACAATGACTAATACCGTCGCTAATGCACCTACGAGCCCGCCTAGAGAAAGAGTGAAAATTGACGAACCAAACCCAGTAAACATCGCGATGATCAATCCCATTGCTGTCCCTGAACTGATACCGATCACTTCAGGACTTGCCATTGGGTTTCCACTTAGGCGTTGAATCATGGTTCCAGCAATCGCTAACATTGCCCCCGCAATTGCTGCTGCAAATAATCTAGGTGCGCGCCACTCCAAAAAAATCCAATTTTGGCTAGCAAATAAGTTTGCCCACCCTTCATTTTGCACAGCAACCGTGGCAAAAAGAACAACAGAAATTAACGTGCCGATCAACGCCAATGAGATCGCTTTAGGGTTTAGCTTGTAAACATGTTCACGATGTCGAGTTAACACTGTTTGAGTATGGCCCTGCGTCTTTTGTGATAAGCGAGGTAACAGCCATAACAGTAGCGGAGCGCCCAGTGCAGCGGTTGCAGCTCCCGTTGGTATAAAACTCGCCATTAGCCCTGGCAGTTGCTGAATAACCAAATCGGTTAAAGTCAATAACATGGCACCAATCAGCATTGATACCCAAAGCTTATGCTGGATTTTATTGATACCTATCAATCGAGTAATCGCTGGCGCCGCTAACCCGATGAAACCGATGATTCCTACCGCAGAAACCACCCAAGAAGTGATTAACACCGCAAGCCCAAGACAGACAAAACGCAACTTAGCTAACGAGACACCTAAACTCTTGGCACCTTGCTCGGAGAGTTCCAACAGACTTAACGGCTTTGCAATCACAAATGCAATGATCGTAGCAAGTGCGATTCGAGGGGCAAGATACGAGAAATCTCCCCATCCACTCTGAACAAGCGAACCCGCTCCCCATATCATTAACCCATTCAGCTTTTCGGTATTCATCATCAGAATAACCGTACTTAATGATGCAAAGTACAGGTTTATCACTAACCCAGAAACGACGACAACCGTTGGAGATAACGCTCGTCGCCATGACAACAGCATCACCAACCCCATCGATATCACACCGCCGATGAGAGCAACCAAATTAGGCGCGATATCCAACATCCAAGGTGCGAATAGCGTAGCTAACATCAAAGCAAAACTTGAACCGCTCGCCACACCAAGTGTCGTGGGTGAAGCGAGAGGGTTACGCAGCACTTGCTGCATCAATACCCCAGCAACCGCTAATCCAGCACCAGATATAATCGTGGTGAAGACTCGAGGCCACCAGCTAAAGTGAAGTAAAACAGAATCGATAGATTGAAAGTTAGGCTCCCATAAACTGATTAGAGCCAACGAAAATGAGCTTACTTGGTACAATTGGAAAGCACCAATAGAAAAGGTAAATGCCGAAAGTAACACCACAAAGCTCAAAGGCATCGTTTTCATTGTGTTAACTCCTCGACCTTACTCGCCGTAACTAACTCTGCGAAACGGAGAGCTGAAGGCATAGAACCAAAACTCCAAACGGGTGCGACTTGCATGACCTTTTCACCAGATTGTTGAACAACATATTGCCAAAATGGGTCTTGAGAGAGCTGCTCCGCTCCACCGTAAGGTAATGGCTCTACGATAACAATTTGAGCTTTTATGCCAGCTAACTTGTCGATGCCAACTAGGCTAAAGCCCCAGCTATTCGTCTTTTCATTCCATGCATTACTCAGCCCAATCTTTTCGATAGCCTGAGAGTAAAGACTATTTTGACCAAAAACACGAACGTGCTTCGTATCCATAAACTGAATCATTAAAAGCGGCGGCTGGTCTTTGTTTATGCGCTGTTTTAATAAAGAGAAACGTTTTTCATATTGTTGGATAAGCGCCTCTGCTTCCGCTTCTCTTCCCAGCTCTTCACCAAACCTCCGAGTGAAACGAGTAAGTACCGACCAATCTGTGATCCCGCTTTCATATAAGTCAATGGTGGTAACCGGGGCGATATCAACTAAGCGATGCTTCATTGAGGAGAAGTACGGGGCAATAAAAATACGATCAGGTCTGAGCTCGTAAATGCGCTCTATATTGGGTTGAGTTCTTAACCCTACATCCTTCGTTTGAGGTGGTAACGGTGGCGATTTTACCCAAGCATCGTAATCTTGCCCTTGAGCAACGCCTACAGGTACGACCCCTAAAGCCAACATCGTTTCAGTTTGTGTCCAATCAACCGACATCACCCGAGGTGATGCGTCAGCTAGTGCTTGAAAAGAACTGACCAAAAGCGCACTAAGTGAGAGAGCGAAAGAGAAATGTTTAAGTCGAGTGTTTGTACTACTCATTATTCCAACCTTTAGCTTGGCATCGCCACCGGATAACCCGCAGGGTGGTCAGAGATCATCATCTCTATCCCATATATGTCCCTCAACTTAGGTTCAGTAAACACCTGTTCAACATTGCCTTGTGCAATCAAATCACCTTGATGTAATGCAACGATGTAGTCGCAAAATCGTGCAGCCAAGTTGATGTCGTGTAATACGATAATAACGCCCAAACCCAGTTCTTGACTGAGTTTAGAGATAAGCTTCAACATATCGACTTGATGGCTGATATCTAGCGCAGACAAAGGCTCATCAAGAAGCAAATACTCGGTTTTTTGGGCTAACAGCATAGCTAGCCACACACGTTGACGCTCTCCTCCAGATAACGTGTCCACTAAGCGATCTGCGTATTTTAGTGTGCCTGTCATCGCCATTGCTTCTTCAACAATGTCGTGATCTTTCTTACTCAAACGTCCAAGTAAACCATGCCATGGATAACGACCAAAACCGACTAAATCTCGACCTAAAATACTGTCGGTCACTGGAAGATGCTGAGGCAAGTAGGCAATGTGTTGGGCAAACTTTTTCGCTGAGAGATCGTTAATGCTCGTTCCATGCAGAACCACGTCACCAGCGGTGTATGGCTGTTGCTGTGCCAGCAACTTTAACAATGTGGATTTTCCTGAACCATTGTGTCCAACAAGAGCGTATGTTTTTCCGGGTTCAAATGTCACATCAAACGCTTTTAGCAATGACTTGCCTTCAATCTCAAACTGGAGTGCTTTAGCTTCCAACATCCCTACTTCACCTAATAGCCATTTACGAATAACAGTTATTCAAAGCTCTCATTCGTTGATCACGTTTGCCGTTCTTATTCAACAGAACGATTAATAAGGGAGGTTTTATATAACAACAAAGATACAAATGCAAACCGTTGTCATTATCATTACATCAACAAAATCATTGAGAGAATTGCTAAGTGTTAGTGATAATTTGCTCTGCTGAACTTCATTAGTAAATTATAGGCAGGTCAACGAGAGCAGCGGTCTCCCACTGCTCTCGCATAAATTTGAACGAATACTGCAGCGTATGAAGAAATGAAAAATGCCGCAGTGAATACATTAATGACGAGCGTCAGCGCCAAACTCTACTTCTTTATAGATATCGGCCAGCGACTTTTTACCTTGTTTGTCTTTGGCTGAACGCTTTTTCTTAGTTTGATAATGGTATTCTTGCTCCTGAAGTGCTTGTTCGTGCTCTTTTGCTGACTCAACAAACTCAGGATTTGCAAGTGCTTGTTGGCGTAAGCGGTTTACTCTTTCAAGGGTTTCCCACAACATACTTCACCTCCAAACTTATTACTGTATATAAAAACAGTATTGTTTAAATATTCCTCCTCGTCAACATTTCAACTTTGTTACTGCTCTTCACATTAACCCCAAGCCTGTATAGTGCTCGGGATATTTGTGGATGATTTGCTTTATATAACCTTGATGCTCTCGCAGAGCATCAACACATTCTCGAGATAACCATCCCTGATATACCCATTTTTCAAGTTCTAACAATGCGTATGGGATGGACCACGCTTGTCTGTACGGATGGTGCGTCGTCATAAAATCAAAGGCATTCGCGACAGCCGTAATTTGCGCGGCGATTGGTATATCATCACTGGTTAAACCATACGGATAACCAGTGCCATTTAAATTTTCGTACTGATAAATAATCATCTGCAAAAACAAAGTCACACTCGGGTGAACCGGATTTCCGATACGGGCAACTATGTCATCCGCTGAATCGATACAACGCTCAATATGTTGAATCAATATCGCCTCTTGTTCTTGAGAGTAATTTGTTCGGCGGCTAGCAATTTCAACTGGCAGCTGACTATCACCGAGCGCATGGAACTGAGCAAAAATACCAATATCTTCGACCATTTCGTCATTCAGGTGATAACGATCCGCTAACTGCGTTGCGATAATTTGACTGTAGTACTTCATGCGTTTGGTATGCGCGTAATACTCAGGTGAATAGCCTGGCATCATACATTGCATTCGGTTAGCTAGCGTTTCTATCGCATTGACTACTTGAGTTTCTGATTCAACCGCAAATCGAATCATTTCGAAATAAGGTTTAAGACCATTCAGCGCTTCTAAACTAAACGCATCACGTTGAGTGGAGTTCAAAAATACAAAACCAGTAAAAGCTTTATTGTCATAACAAGGAATAGCAGCCGACGACTGATATCCGTGTTTGAGTAAAATTTGAACCCGAGGACAGTGCTTAATATCATGAAGGTCTTCGACGATACGAGGAACCGCGTTTTTAGAGGCAATATTGAGGTGGTGGAGTTTACGGAATGCTGATTCGTGATGGGCTAAACACCAAGTGTCGAACTCACTTTCTGCAAATGATTTGAGCACATCTTGGTCTGGGTGATATTTTGCAAATGACACCCTATCAATACATGGCAAGTGCACCTGCATCCTGCCTTTTAGCGTTTGCAGTTGCTCGTTAAGCGGTTTTGCAAACGGGTAAAAACTCCGGTGCGCCATGCTTCACCTCCACACCAAAGCAGAGAAACAAGAAAAGCTCATTGTGTTGCAAATTCAATGGTATTTTGAGCGGTTTTCTCCACTTAAATTATCGATATACCACAACTTAAGTGTACGAAATAAAAGCACATTTCTACCAATTTTTTCACCGGATATCTTACGGTAATTTGATCCAGATTAAAAAAGCCAACGAGCGAAACTCGTTGGCCTAACAATACTGATTGATTACGATGGATTCAGTAACTAGAAGTTATTCAAAGAACGTTCTAAACAACTAGCCTAGAGCAGGAAGAACACCCAGCGTAATTAACACCTGAGCGAATACGATGCCAGTGCCAGCGATGCCCGTTATCACTAACGCACCTTGACCACCTGCGACGCGGTACTCCCCAGTAAAATCATCCGATTTACGAACCTTGATCACCATAACCAAAGGCAAAAAGATGGCTAAAATCGCTAAGGCAATCGCTGCATAGCCCAAAGCCATAATAAAGCCTTGAGGATAGAAAAGTGCGAAGCCTAGCGGTGGAGTAAACGTCACTAGTGCCGCAATCAAACGATTAGGCTTATCGTTACTTCCTTTGATGGTATCACCCAAAAATTCGAATAGACCCAAACTCACGCCAAGGAACGATGTCAACAATGCCAGGTCAGCAAACACACCAACAATGCTACCCAAATTTGATTGGTGTACTGTCTGAGATAGTTGACCAATCAGTGCGCTCAACCCTCCGTTCTCAACAAGCGTACTTTGGCTAACCACACCCAACGTCACGATTTGCCAAAAGATATAAATAACGAGTGGAATCGTCGAACCAATAATAACGGCTTTGCGTAAAGAAGAAGTGTCACCGTCTAAGTAATTCACAATTGCAGGTATACTTCCGTGGAAACCAAACGAAGTAAAGATCACCGGAATCGCCGCTACAACAAGGCCTTGTTCGATTGGCATACTTAACAAGTAAGATTCCGTAACGTTTGGAGCAAGAAAAGAAAGCACCGCAACCATCGCAATGAGCTTCATCGCGAACAGAACTCGGTTTACTTTATCGACCGTACCGGTACCCACTGTCACAACTAAAGTCACAATCAAGGTAAAGATTATCGTTGATGTAGGCCCTGAAATATCGAGGTCAAACCATTGTGCAAGGCGGTCTCCGAACTGAGCACCACCGCCAGCGATATACGCTGCACATAATGAGTAGAAAAGAAACAACATCGCAAAACTTGCCACCCACTTGCCTTTTTGACCTAGGATCTGTTTCGCCAAAGTATGAAGTGTAGCACTACTCTCCGCATGTTGATGAAGCTCAAGCATAAGCAAGGCAGTGAAAGCCATCAGAGCCCATAAGCCTAGCATGATGATAATAGAAGTTGAAAAACCAATGCCGGCAGAGGCAAGTGGAAGCGCTAGCATACCAGCGCCTATTGTAGTGCCCGCAATAATTAGCGTACTACCGAATACTTTAGAACGACTCATTGTATATTAATCTTTACACTTTATTAGAAATTATCAGTATTAGATCGGGCAACGGCGGACCGAAACCAACACCATATTTGTATTGCCGTCGATATTGTAGGATCTTTAGCAGAAGATCAAGCAAAGTGTAAGGATAAAAAACCACACATGTAAACTATAATTTACACCTTGCTGATATTTAACAATAACTGTGTGCATTCTTCCCTGTTCATGAACTTGGGAACAGGGTAATTCCAGTGCGCCTCTTTCAGAATTAAATCAACAAGCGCATCAGCATCTTCACGTTGAATGAGCGCACTGGTTTGCTCAATATCAATAGTTGAAAACAAGGACTCCAGATTCGCCAAAAAATGCTGAGCACTTGCGTTACCTAACTGCCCCTCGGCCGTCAACTCATCGAGCTTTCTTAGTTGAGGCTCAATCTCTGATAATGAAAAGCGCAGCACAGGCAACAAGGCTAATCCGTTTGCCATACCATGAGGTATTCCATATCTCGCACCGAATGTGTGAGCAAAGGCATGAACATAACCCAAACTCGCTTTGGTAAATGCTAAACCCGCGTAATAGGATGCCATAGCCATTTTATGACGAGCTTCGACATCATCCCCTTGCATCACAGCCCTAGGAAGATATTTAAAAATGAGTTTAATAGCGGCAACCGAATAAGCCATCGTTTCTTGAGTAGCGTTTTTCGATACATAGGCCTCAATAGCGTGGGTTAATGCATCAACGCCAGTATCAGCCGTGATCTTAGGAGGTAAACCAATCATTAAATTCGCATCTAAAGCTGCCATTAGTGGCACCAACTTTGGATCCATTAAAGGGGTTTTAATGTGTGAGGAGGGATCTGACACGACCGCAGCGATAGTAACTTCACTTCCGGTTCCAGCCGTTGTTGGAATAGCAAAAAGCGGTGCTGGCATTCGCCATACCTTCAATAGTCCAGCTAATTTTTTTATTGGCCGTTTATTGGTAACTTTCGCAGCAATAACTTTTGCACAATCCATTGCAGAGCCGCCACCCAAAGCTAATATGCCCTCACAATGAAAACGATGATAAGCCTCTAGACCGCTCTCAATCTGATCATAGGTAGGATCGGGCTTAACTTGCGAGAAAACATCTAACTGTAAATCGAGTTGTGCTGCTGCCTCAAGCACCTTATCTACAATACCGGCTTGGACTAACCCTTCGTCGGTTACTAACAAAACGCGTTTAAATCCCAGCTCGGCCATCGATTCTAATAGCTCATTCATCGAACCAGGGCCGGAAAACAAGGTTGGTCTCGGCATAGGAAGGATAAGGGCTGCTATTTTTAACCCTGCGGTGTAAGTCCGATATAAACGATGCTTCAACATACGAAATCCTTTTCATTTAGAGCTATCATTCTAGCTACTTTTACCACCTATGCTTACTTTGCAATCACACATTTTCAATAAACTTATCTCACCAAAAAGGCTAACATCGCTGGGAAGCCGTACCATTTTATTATCTTTCCTCAACAACATGAGCTACAGAGAAAATATTTTCAACGACGCTCTATTGTCATGTTGTTAACAAGCTGCTTTACCTAATACTCTGTTAGTTACAGAGCAAGCCTCGAAGAAGTCTTCTTATTTTTTGCCTTCAAGAACAACAATATAAATTCTGTTAATCACACATCAATACCGTGTGTCTCTGGTTGAGCCCGAACACGATTTACAAAAATAAAAATAAGAATGCGTTACATCATGATTTATTGTCGTTTTCAAATAAGTCAACAAGAGCAACAATAATCTTTCAAAACTTATACTTAGTTCAAATATCTGACTCTTAACCATGAGCTTCAGGTGATATTATTATGCAACTAGGATTATTATCCCGCCCATAATCAAAACTATGTCTAAACGCCCACCTTTTTGGGGTCTATTCGCTGTCGTACCCAATCTTTCCTATCACCTTCTGATTTGGGTTTAGCGTGGGCTAATTAGCAATGTCGGTATAAACCATGAATCATTCTTGCCATTCCCATACGGACATGGGCTTTGAAGTCGATCTGAAACAAGCACTTATCTGGGTTGCTCGAGCACTCGACTATGTCGGTGTTGATGATACGCACCATAGCCATCGTGTCGCTTACATCGCTTACCAATGTGCTCGGGTCATGAACTGGGAACCAGAAAAAGCGGAGTTTTGCTACTTCGCAGGGATGATCCACGATTGTGGGGTCTCCGAAACACAAGAACATAAAATGTTACTTGAGGAGTTGGTGCCACAAGATGTAAAAACACATTGCTTAAGAGGATACCGAAGCCTCAAGCAGTGTCGTTTGTTGCGTCAGTTTGCTACACCTGTTCTTTACCACCATACACATTGGAGTGAACTAAAATATCTTGATTTACCGCCTTTTGAAAAAGAGGTCGCTGCCCTACTCTATTTAGCCGACCGTCTCGATTTTATGCGTTCCAAATACGTCATGAACTGCCACTGTGACATTGTCACACTTCATGAAGAACTAATTGCAGAGTGCATCATGGCAAACGCTGGAACTTTGTTTAATCCAGACATGGCTAAGGCAATGGTTAAGCTCGTTATGACCGACGCATTTTGGTTCGCGATGGAGTCTGAAAATATAGAAACCATCGGATTAAACTTTAAAAGCATTGATTGGCTTCAAAAACAGCTCACCATCCAAGATATGAATAGTTTGGGCATGTTTATCGCTCGAATTGTTGACGCAAAAAGCCCATTTACTTATCAACATTCGCAAAAAGTGGCGGAGTTATCTCGGTATCTAGCCATCAAGCTTGGGTTCTGTGAGCACGACCAAGAGATGTTATTTATTGCTGGGTTGGTGCATGATATCGGAAAGTTAAAAACACCAGATGAGATTCTTCATAAAGAAGGCTCTCTTAATAAACAAGAGTATACGCGTATCAAACGCCATACAATTGATACTCAGCTCGCATTGCATAAGGTCTTCCCTAACGCGAAAATAGCGGAGTGGGCTTCCAATCATCATGAACGTTTAGACGGGTCGGGCTATCCCTATCACAAAACAGGCGCCGAGCTCGATGTTCCATCGCGTATCATTGCTGTCGCGGATGTCTTCCAAGCTCTGTCTCAGGACCGTCCCTACCGAGGACGAATGGCTCAAGCACAAATCGCCGCGATTATGGGCGAGCAAGTCGCTAATCAAGAACTTTGTTCTGACGTCTATGCAGTGCTAGAGCGAAACATGACCGAGTGTTACGAGCTATCAACTAATGTTTAATCGATAAAGGGCGTATCTACGCCCTATGCTGATTTTGTGCAGGTTGCAAACCAATCATTTTGCAATATCAAGTACATTGTCTCGCACACCATTGATTCTGAACCAACCTGCAATACTGAAACGCTCTGCGTTGGTCGGTAAAACCTCATGCGGGAATTGCTCAGATAAGAATAAAAGTAAGCGTCCTGATTGAGGAGGGATGGTTGCTATCTTATTATCATTTAGATCGTAAACCACCAATTCACCAGCATCCTTTTCCGTCCAAGATTCGTTCATGTAAAAAACGGTTGTCAATCGACGGTTTTCATTGCCCTTAAAACAATCTAGATGCTTTTGGTAGAAATCCCCTTCCTCGTACTTGGCAAAGTGAGCTTCATACTCAAAAAGTCCCAGAAACAAGTGACGGTTCACTTCTTGGCGTATTTCTTCCATCTTATCTAAGTAAGAAGTAACCGCGTGCCCCATATTGGGCGACAACCATTGAATTTTGTCACTTCGAATTGACTCAATACGAGTCACATCGTCATTACGACCAATACGCGCTTTTTTCCAGTTACTTGGAATGCAGTCTCGCAATTGATCCACTTCTTGTTCAGAAAGAAAATCATCCCAGATGTAATAGCCATGGGTTGCTAACGCATCGATCATTTTATCCATTATTGTCGTTCACTCATATTAGTTGGGCGGTCTATATAAAAAATCTTCAACCCCACAACAAATGCGATTTTTTGTCGAAACGACAACAAAATAAAAAGAGAGTAAAAATAGGTGATGACGAATATAAAAATGCCGCTCATATGAGCGGCAATATCTTTTATTATTGACGAGCTTCTAATCTGGTTGGATGAACTCGCAACGGACTAAGACGTTTAATAGTCGGGCGTTGTTTGTTTTTTAACTGGATATGACAAAGTTCCAGAATTAAGCCGAATGCCATCGCAAAATACACATAACCTTTGTTGATATGAATTTCGAAGCCTTCTGCCATCAATAAACCACCTAACAAAACGAGGAATAACAAAGCAAGCGTCTTAAAACCAGGGTAACACGACACCAGGTTATTGATTTTTTCGGCTGTCATGACCATCACGATAGCAGACGAAACAATCGCTGCGACCATAAGTGGGACATCACTTGTCAAACCAACGGCGGTTATCACCGAGTCCATCGAGAATACAGCATCCACGGCAACAATCTGCAACAGAACTACCGCTAAACCAGTACGGGCGTGAGTTGAGTGAGCAGACTCGTTGTGATTTAACCAACTCCACAACTCTTTCAGGCTTTTAGCCAAGAGGAATGCACCACCCGCAATCATGATGACGTCTCTTCCGGTAAACGCTTGGTTCGCCAAAGAAAATAGCGGTTGAGTCAATTGCATGATCCAAGAGATTGAAAACACTAAACCAATACGAGCAATAACAGCAAGACCAATACCAAGGTTTCTTGCCAGTTTACGTTGGTGCAGCGGCAGTCTTTCACATAAGACAGAGATAAAAACGACGTTATCAACGCCTAAGACAACTTCAAGCGCAAACAAAGTGGCGAAAATAGCCCAAGCTTCTGGTTGCATAAAAAGTTCTAGCATGAGCATGTCTCCAATAATAAGAAGACATATGGTGAAGGGTTTTGTCGACTAAAGGGGTCGTCCATTAATTATTTATACCTTTGTTACTGAGGGATCATGAGTAAATCACCAAACAATCAACAAAACAATATCTATTTTAATTAACAAGGAACAAGTTTAATTCGTGTACAAATCAATCAACTCCTCCAAATTGATTAAAATTACATAGAAGCTTTAGAATTGAATAAATGAAAGCATTAAAGTCCAACAAAACTAAGATAAATTTCTAGACTTATAAGCACCATCAACCCTTATGCAACCCATTAAATGCATTGAGCTCAAAGAGAAAAAGGCGTGTTTCCGAGATAAACAATAGTAAAAATTTGTTTCATGCTGATATACTGCCAAAAATCATAAGAAACCATGCTATTTATGGACTACATTGCTCTTTCGCGTATAAGCCTTAAACATCTAACTGTTTTACATATGTTGTTAACCACTCACAGCGTCACACTTGCGGCAGAACGCTTGTGTGTAACACCATCGAGCGTCAGTAAAACGCTCGGACAGTTGCGCGAAACGCTAAAGGATGACCTTTTTTATCGTGATGGCACTCGCTTAGTGCCGACAGCATTTGCGCTGCATATAGGCCCATCAATCCATGGCATACTCTCCAGTATGAATGGGTTATTACATCAAGGCTCTTTTAATCCGGCTTACTATCAAGGTAGTTTTTCATTAGCAATGCGTGAAAGTTCGTTTGAGCTCTTTGCGCCAGTTCTACAGCATCTGTCCCAACAACTGAGCAATCACGCGCACTTGAATGTCCATGCGAAAGAGGAAATGAGCTTCGATGCATTAGCAAGAGGTCAAGTGGATTTTTTGTTGCTTCCTCACGATCTCAGCCAACCACCCACACAAAATAAAGACTTGGTCTGGAAAACCATTTTGAAAGACGAAATGGTTTGCTTAATGAGAGCATCGAACCCACTCGCTGAGCAACCCCTATCTGTTGAAAGTTACCTTTGTGCAAGACACATCGGTATTCATGATAAAGATCTGTCACAACCTTATTTTGAGCAAAATCTCACCCAAAGGCATTCAAAGCGAAACTTGGCCATGCGTGTAGCCGACTTTGGTTCAGCTGCGGTGATGTGTCAGCACTCGGATTACTTGTTCACATGCTCCAAGCTTTGGGCAAGAGCGGCAATGCAAGCAAAAGGTTTGGTTGAACAAGCTCTTCCATTCGATTACGGACAGGTAGCCTACAGCCTCGTTTGGAACAAAGCGAGCTTAAACGATCCCGCTTTAAAATGGTTACAGCAACAATTACTCGACGCCTGCGCCATGTTAGATGCCTGTGATGCGTAAGCATAGATAAACAACGGTACTACGTGAGTACTGTCGGCACTGTGATAGGGTTACTCACGTAGCATCGAAGCTCTGATTTTAAGCGTTCGATATCATGATGAGAGCACATATCCCAAGTTAACGCCTCCCCCACTACTCCGTGATGCTGAAAGGCATTTAAACGGATAAGCACCGATTCAGGAAGAGTACTCAAGTAACGCCCAATTGCTACGATTTCTATATCTAAATCACTTTTTTGGGGAATATGCAGTAAGCGGACCTCGTACAATTTTTCGTGCTCAACAAGGTACTGAAGGGTTTTAAATACACGATGATTATCACGCCCAGTTAGCCACTGATGCGTCTCCGTCTGCCACGCTTTCAAATCGATCATTGCGCCATCCAGAAAAGGTAGAATACGCTGCCAACCAGCAACCGCTAAAGAACCGTTACTGTCGATGAAACAAGAGAGGTGCCGTAATTCAGGATCTTGTTTTATCCCTTTAAACAGCTCAATAATGAAAGGAAGTTGTAAGGTAGATTCCCCACCGGATACAGTAACACCACTGATGAAAAAGCGATGTTTGCGTATCAAATCGAGCATTGTTACTACAGAGTAGTCAGTAATTTTTGGATTAGATTGGTTCTGACATATCTCTATACAATGATCGCAGTGGGTGCACTCCTCTTTAAGCCAAACAACGTTGTTGTTTTCGTCGAACTTCAATGCGCCTGCTGAACATTCACTCACACACTCACCACAATGATTACAATGGTTTATCGTGTGAGGATTGTGGCAGTTCAAACACTGATAGTTACAACCCTGTAGAAAGATGACTAGACGATTTCCTGGCCCATCAACACAAGAGAAAGGAAGGATACGAGTGACTTTTGCCAAAAGGCTTCCACTTCGTCTAGACATCTTGTTCTTTCCTAAACCGAACTTATGCCTGCGTGTAAGTCGGTGTTACTTCATGACTCACCACACGTGGCGAGCGTTCTAAAATTTTGGTATTTTTTGCTGCTTCTGCACCTAGAAACGTCGTGTTGGTTCTCGAACCTTCTTTATCATATTTCGCGACATCTGAAAGTTTGATCATGTAGCCTGTCACGCGAATTAAGTCATTTGAAGTGACATTCGCGGTAAACTCACGATAACCAGCATTTAGTGCCCCTTTACATAAATTGAACATCGCTTCTGGGTTAGATTTCACCGTTTCATCAATCGTCAAAATATCGCTGATACCCGCACGATAATACTGATGATGCTTCGCCGTTGCTTGTACATAAGTGACAGGGTCTGGCTCTGCACCATAAGGCAGACGTACACCTGGCGTAACATCATGATCTAAGCTAATGCCGCCTTGTGCATGTAAGAGCGCTTTGCCATCTAAACCATATTTCACCGGGGTTGAGTCCACCAGTTTAGCCAGTGTTGCTGAAACATCATGAGCAAAAGTATTTGCTCGATCATTTTTTCCGTATCGCCCTATTTGCCCTTCTTTTTCAAATAGAAGGATTACCGCTTCGGCCATGCCATAAACGCCATACATTGGCGCGAAATAGGACTCTTTTATCAACCCTTCTTGCGTCAAAAAGCCTTGAAAGAAGTTCGATTTTTCATGCAAGTGCGTGCTTCTTGCGTTTATGAGCTCGACCATTAATCGATGGTAAGAAGGCAACGCACTGTTTAAGAAGTCGTTACAGTCTGATGCTCGTTTTGCAACTTCTTTTAAATTCATTCGCACCAATGTGTTCGAGCCACCTGCTAATGGAAGCGAGTTGTAGCAACTTACAATACCAAAGCGTGAGCCGTTGTAGGCTTTCGCGTGCATTGGGTAATTGGCAATATGCGGTTTACTGCATTCACAAATGTTCTGTGTCGCTTGACGAAGTAAATCATCAGGTGTAACTGTCTCGTCGTACATAAAGGTGAGATTCGGTGCGATCTGCTTGAGCTCCGCATCTACTTTTAAAACAGTGCGACAAATAATGTTGTCTGTCGGTCCGACATTCACATGCATAAACGCATCTGGCAATGTGCGATCCAGCATGATGCAAAAATGTTTTAACTTTTTGTAAATCTGGCTCTCTGTTAGGTCGCCTATGTAAGGCAACAAGACATCATCTAACTGGCCTAAGTAAACCGGAATGTTCGTTACCGAAGGAACATGATGGTAAATGATGGTAAGCATATTCAACGCATCATCGAAATCATCAGCCGGAGACAACTCTAAATAGTCTGAGCCTTGCGATAGAAATTTAGCGTAATCAGGCAACACATAGCGAGGTTTAAACGGTGCATGACCTTCAAACATATCGCAGATGATGCCTTCATCCATTGCTTGTCTCAGTGATGGAGATACGGTCATGTAAGGAATGCACGCTTCCGCCTCTAAAGCTAAAAAACTCGACTTCTGTTTTGGAGAAAGACGGACGTCGGTCGCGATATCTAGAAAACGTTGTTGTAGTTTAGAAAGGCTTGTCATCTAAGATATTCCTACAAAGTAACCACAAGCCCACAAGACAAAATACGAGCTCTACCCCTAAAGAGTAACGTGATTTTACTCCTGCTTGGCTGTTGCCACTAATGAAAATAAACAAAACGTCTATTTCCATTCTGGAAATAAGACAAAGCTAAATTAGCGCATTCCAACTTACTATATGGGAAAACCTAACTGCGTACCGAAATCTGTCTTACTTATCGGTTTGCCGTCGACAACATCACGCCTGCACCAATAAATACTCCACCAGTCAAACGATTGAACAACTTCGCCCTTCCAGAGACAAACAACCAATCGGAGGCTTTTACCCCTAACAATGCATAAAATGTTAGCCAGCTAAGCTCAAAAACCACAAATGTAGACGCGAAAATCGCGTATTGAGCCAGTAGCGGTGCGGAAGGTTCAATGAATTGAGGAAACAAAGCGGTGAAAAAGACTATCGCTTTGGGGTTACTAGCGCCAACAATGAAACCACTAGTGAACGCGCTGAACGCTGTCGCGGAACTTTGAGTCGTTGCCGTTTTATTAAAATCTCTCTGAGATGAGCGCAACGCTTGAATACCTAACCAGATTAAATAAGCGGCACCACACCATTTGATAATATTAAAAACTAACTCAGATGAAGCAATGACAACTCCCAGCCCGGTAAATGAGAGCGTAAGGATGCTCGTAATCGCAGACAAACTGCCAAGTGCAGTCATGAAAGCAATACGAAACCCACTACTCACTCCTTTACTTAAACACAACAGTGAGCTTGGTCCTGGTGAAGCTGTGAGCACGAGAATGGCAAGAGTGTAAAAAATCCATGTATCTATTTGCATTGGCATCCCTTCCAGCAAAATGAGGTTTATAGCCCATTGTGTATAGAACTATTTTATCGCCCGGTTTCTATCCATGAAGCCGAGGTCTTAATAACCATCTTGCATCTAAATAACTTAGAAAAAATTAATAGATAGTTATGCAAATAAAATACGATCTACATGCAAGGATGTAAAGCCTGTTGTATAAGCTTATCTATTTCTCTTAATCATAAAAAGGCTTAGGATCGATCTCTAACGATGAAGGCGCGATCGCTCTTTCAATTTTGTACGCACTCGTTTTTAAATCCACCATCGTGACATCAATGTATCGTTTATACTTGCGGGAGTAGAAACATTTCACTTCTGGCTTTAATGCTTGAGATTCATTTGAAGACCAAACAATACCAACACGCCCATCGTTCAACTCGACAATGGAGCCTACGGGGTACATCCCAATGCAATTAATGAATTTGTAAACTAAGTCTGCGTCTAAATGAAATGGCGTTAGACTCAACAAGATTTTAAACGCTTCCGCAGAACTCATGCCTTTTTTGTAACAGCGATCAGCCGTTAGCGCATCGTAGATATCTACAATACAGCTCATACGGCCGTGAATTGGAATCTCATCCCCCTTCAAGCCTCTAGGATAACCATTGCCATCTAACTTCTCGTGGTGCATCAAACAAACATCACGGCTTACTTCACTAAGCCCTTTTACGTGAAGGATAATCTCACCTGCGAACACTTGATGTAGCTTCATATGTTCAAATTCTTCAGGCGTTAGCTTCGCTGGCTTGTGCAAGATCTTATCATCGACTTTAATTTTACCTACATCATGAATAATGCCACCTACAGCAAGCTGTTTTAGCGTTGGTTTATCCAAGCCCAAGTACTTACCGAATGACACTAAAAGACAAGCGACATTGACGGAGTGTTCCAATAAATAAGAGTCTTTTTTTCGGAGTGCAGAGACACACTGCAACGCATCTGAGTCAATAAAAACACTTTCAATGACATCGTCAGCCCAAGCTTCTACTTCATCAACTTCTATGATTTTTCCTTCAAAAGTTTGATTCAATAGTTTTTGCGCCAAATCTTTTGCTTCGGCGATCAGCCTTTTGGCTCGCTTGTGTTGGATGTCTCTCGAACGATAAGCTCGTTGATCCCTCTTAAAATCGGAGTGTTTCTGCTCTCGCGTCTCTTTAGTGGCATCAGTTGATTCATCTACAGGCTTGAAGACACACTGCTGCGAAGATAATGTTTGATCTACCCAAACATACTTTACGCCACTTGTAGCAAGCTTCTTAATGCCTTCAGGGCTAGATATCCGCCCTGCATTGGCTAAATTGACGCGCTTGTTGTGCTCTATCGCGGTAACAAACATACCAACGCCGATATCAGCGAGCGCAATTTTGATTGAATTTTTCGGATCGTACTGCATATAAAGAAGGCTTACTCGATATTAACGTCCGCATTATAAGAGATTTGATTACTTGGCGTGATAATAAATTTGAATTGATTACAATTAATGAGCATCCTGTCAATTAATAATCGGTCGCGCTCATTAAGTCCTTTTTGTTATTATGGTTTTATCCAAGATAACATATATACAAATGACGTTAGAAAACAGCACATTGATACCGACACAACTGAAAATAACTTTAGGATAATTATTCATAAATATTTATAGATTGCGGACGGCATCAATAACTGTATTTTATAAATGATTTTTACTGTTGACTATTTTTTATAAATGTCGATGATTAGCCGCCTAATCTTAGTATGTTATTAACCTAGTAGCGCATAAAATGATAGCCAAACAATTTGAACTGACACTTTTGTGATTGTAATGTACGCCAGCAGATCAACTCTATGTTATCAACCCCAACACTCATCTCTGATGCTAAAAGGCTCGAGGAGGAAATATCTTGACCACCATATTTGACCAACAAGTCTCAGATAGTGACCGAGAGTTCCTAAAAATCGTCGAAGAACGATTCATTCATATCTTCGATGTATTTAACGAAGGCCTCTTTTACATGGATGAGTTTGGCACCATGGTATTTTATAACAAGGGCTTTTATGAGCAGCTTGGTATCAACGCTGGTCGAATCAGCTTAGAGCAATGGTTAGACCTTGTTCACCCTCTCGATCGAGAAAGACTCTCCACTCGGGTCGATGCTCACATCATTACCAACAACACGAGAGTCACAACGACCTACCGCGTGCGTAAACCCAATGGACAGTACGTCTGGATTGAAGGCGTAGCCATGACCAAAGAAACAGAACATGGTCATTATATGGTTGGTAGCCACCGTGATATTTCTGAACGCAAGCTGATGGAAAGCTACATTCATCAAGTCGCATTTCATGACAATGCGTCAGGTATGGCTAATCGCGCCCATCTCTTGCTGGATATTGAAGATAGTGTGCGAGCCACCGATTCTTGTGCATCTATCTGTTACATTCAGATAGAAGAGATTAAATCTTACTTAAATCAATATGGCAGCGAGTTGGTCGATGGGTTAGTGGAAAAATTGCTACAAACTCTCAGTCACCTACCTTCTCCAAATAGTTCTGTATATCGCGTACATGATGATGACTTTGCGATTTTGATTCACGATGAATGCTCGGTAGAAACGCTGCAAAGTTATGCCGAAAGTTTAAAGGAAACCTACCACGAGGCAGTGATTGAAGAGGGCCAATACTTAGGAAGTAACATTAGTATTGGTTTGTATCCTTGCATAGATCCAAGTCACTCAGCAGAGGAAATATTACGTAAAGCAGCACGAACTTGTCAGTACGCAAGCGAGCAGAATAAAGACCGTGTTGCGGTTTACAGTGAGAAAACTCAGCATGCCGTAGACCGTTATTTCTTTATTGAACAAGGTCTAAAAAGTGCACTAGAAAAACAGACATTAAGCGTTAAGTTTCAGCCAATTATTGACGCCAAAAGCTCAAAAGTAGTGAGCTTCGAATCTCTGGTTCGCTGGCGTAGCAAAGAGTTTGGCGAAATTTACCCAGACGAATTCATCCCCGTCGCAGAGAACAAAGGTTTGATTGTCGAGCTCGGATATCAAGTCTTTGCCAAAGCGTGTGAATTTATCAAAAACTACCGTGAGCGTTACCAAAACCAAGTTCGCGTCAACGTGAATGTTTCTGTACTTCAGTTAATGAACAGTGAATTCCCTGCGCGAATTAAAGCCATGGCGGATGAGGTTGGTGTCGATCCTGAGTCTATTGTGTTGGAACTAACAGAAACGTTTATTTTGGATAATAATCAGACAGCCATTGCCCCTCTGAATACCCTCAGGGAACTAGGATTTGCACTCTCTCTGGATGACTTTGGATCTGGTTACAGTTCATTAAATAGCTTCTTCGACCTCCCGATGACACAAATCAAAATTGATAGGTCGATGGCGTGGAAAACACTAACCAACCGCTCTTCACAAGAATATCTGAAGTTTCTTATCACTATGTGCCAGGAAAATAATATTGAAGTAGTGATTGAGGGAATTGAAGACGCCAAAATGTGTGAATTTTTTACCGAAATGGGCGTCGATTATCTGCAAGGTTATTGGTTCTCTAAGCCACTTTCTGTTGCCAGTGCAAGCCGCTATTCGTTGAGTTAAGCATACTAGAGCAATATTCCGCACGGCCACGTTAAACATGCTGAACTATTCACTATAGATTTCAGACACTAACTGGCCGTGACGAAAACAAGCTTAATGTCCCCCGATTAACGTAGACGTTCAAACACCACACTCTGATCTAAATGTTCGTGATACTGAGTGTAATCTAAGCCCACATCAAAGATATATTGGGTCACCAGGTTTCTAACGCACTCTATTAATTGGCTTGCTTGCCATGGTTTTTCAAAGTAGCGGTCAATGCCTGCGGAGTTGATCGCATTAATCGTATCGGTGTGCGTCGCTTGCCCGGTAAGAAGCACTTTCCTCGTAAAGCCAAAACGACCGTCTTTTGATACATCGGTCAGCAGCTCTACTCCCGTTTTACCTGGCATCACATGATCGGAAATAATCAATGCGATCATCTCGCCTTCTGCATCAAATTCATCCATCAGTTCTAGAGCCTCACCTGCTGATTCGCAGTCTTCGATATTCAACCACTGATTTAACGGCTCTAAATCTTGTAGAACCGCGCTTAGTACCTCTCGTTGGTCATCAACGCAAATTACATTAAGCTTCTCCATGTTCACCCTCTACTGGTAACTTGATTCTAAAAATCGTTTTTTCACTGTCGCTCTTTACCACAATAGAGCCGTTATATCCGGCGATAATGCGCTTCACAATCGACAGACCTAACCCTAAACCAAACGACAATCCCCCCTTTTTAGTGGTGAAGTTTGGCCGGAAAATTTTTCTACGTGTCGCTTCATCAATTTCTGGTCCGTTGTTAGCAATCGTGACCAAAATTTTACCCTTACTCTCCCGAGTATGTATTTCGATACCGGGTTTCTCCGTTTCACCAAGTGCATCGCACGCATTCTTTAAGATATTTACCCAAACTTGGACGAGTTCGGTTTGAGAACCAATAAAAGCAGGTAAATCCGCAGGGCTAAAACGAACACTCACTCGTCTTAAGTCACTTTGCAATAGAGCCAAGGCGCGATTGATTGAATCATTGATGTTAATCGCTTCATCCAAGTCGATATCCGTGCGCCCCAATTGTTTTACGGATCGCACAATGCCAACGGTATGTTTAGAAGCGATGCGTAAGTCATGCAGATCTCGCCCCATTTGCCAGAAACGTATCGCTTCTTCTGGTCTTTTTAGCCAATGTTCTGAAAGGAAGTTATTTGGAACGGCACGTGCAAGATCACGAGCAACCTCCTTGGTTAAACCGTAGTATTTTTCGAAGTGGCGCCCCCGCTTTCTCGCTTCGCTAGAAGAGACTTTCTGCCCTTGCATTAAACCAAAATCAAAAAATTGACTCGCTTCCGGATGAACTTCTTCAAGCAGTTCCATGATAACTGTCTCTAGCCGTTCTGATTTACTGCTTACAACGCCTATCGCATTGTTCAACTCATGAGCAATACCCGCTGCAAGCTGCCCCAACGTTGTCATTTGCTCTGCGGTATGAAGCTTTTGTAGTGCTTTTTCTTTAGCCAATGCCTCTTGCATTGCGCGCCGTTGACGACGAGATAATTCGTTAACCATCACAGGCATAAATTGTGTCGTCAATGGTCCGTATGTCGCTTCTTCCACGGCGGGCGTATCGCGCTGTATCCAAGCCAATTCAACATCGGTTTGAGCAATCACTGTCGAAGAGGCAGTCCACGTACCAGAAAAGAAACTATGTACGCCAATAAACGCACCTTGAGATGCAGAAAATACCTGAATCGGTTTCTTGTCATCTTCCGCGTAATAGCCCGCCAGTTCTCCCGACAGCACATAGTACAAGCGATCGTTGTAGCCAGCTTGCTCAATAAGCACCGACCCGGATAAAACTGTTAATCGGCGTTCAAGGTGATTAAAATAGCGTTGTACTAACGCGTCTAACTTCGTTTCGTACATGGTGGGTTATCCAATATGCCCAACAGTATGTAAAATCCACACCATCACAAAGCTGAGTAATACGCCAATCACGCCTAGCACGGCACCGATACGAGCCATTTGGCCGCTCTCGACATGCCCTGTTGCATGAGCTAACGCGTTTGGTGGCGTACTGATTGGTAACGACATACCGAGTGAAGCGGCAAATGTCACGACCAAGATCAGAGTAACTTCACCGCCGAGAGGCGTTAGCGAAGCCATAGAAGTACCCAGCGCAGCCATAATCGGCATCAGCAAGTTTGCGGTGGCTGTATGCGACATAAAGTTTGCCATTAACAAGCACAAGAAAGCCGCACCAAACAAGACAACATATGGCGAGAACTGATCAAACGGAATGCTGTGTACCACCAGCTTCGCAAGCCCGGTTTTATCTAGAGCAAGACCCAGAGCAATACCGCCTGACACCAACCAAAGCACATCCCAAGAGATTTTCTTCAAGTCTTCTTTGTTGATGATGCCCGTCAATGAGAACACTGCGACCGGAATTAATGCTACTGTGTAAGAATTCATTCCATGTGCAGAACCCATCAACCAAAGAATAATCGTGCCGGCAAAGGTGACGTAAACCATTATTGCTTTGGGTGTTTTCAAAAACTTGCTTTTAATGTTCAGATCGATGGTGGTTTGTTCGGCTTTATACAAAAAGCCAATCAGAAACCAGGCTAACGCCATCATCACGATAACGAATGGCACACCAAATACCATCCATTCACCAAACGTAATTAAGTTGTCACCAACCAAATATTTTAGGGCGATGGCATTCGGTGGCGTGCCGATTGGAGTACCAATGCCACCAATGTTGGCCGCAACAGGAATACACAAAGCGAATGCAATTCGACCTGGGTCTTTAGGCCCGAAAACCGCTATCACAGGGGTTAAAATGGACAACATCATCGCTGTTGTTGCGGTGTTTGACATAAACATGGAAAAAACAGCGGTGATCAGCATCAACCCCAGCATAACGAACTTTGGTTTTTGTCCAAATGGTTTGAGTAACACTCGGGCTAAGTTGACATCTAACCTGTACTTTGTCGCCGCCATAGCCAAAAAGAAACCGCCGAGGAAGAGCATGATAATCGGACTAGCGAAGGTCGCCATTATCTCGTTGTATTGTAATAGCTCACCAAAATGTGGCTGCCCTTCTTGCAAACGAAAGAGCACAATACCTTTATTTGATACAAGCAATAGCTCTAGGACAATGATCACAACCGACGTGGCGTAGATTGGAATTGGCTCGAATACCCAGCAAAGTGCGGCAAGCAAGAAGATTGCAATCACTCTTTGCTGGATGATAGTAATGCCATCAAATGGGAACGCAGAGAGAGGCATTAACCAAACAAGCAATGGTATCAATGTTGGAACAACGTATTTGAGATAAGGGCGCATAGTACTACTTCTCTTCCTGAGATGGTTAGCCAGACACATTTGGCGTTTGGAACGCTATTACCCGCCGCAAAACCAAAACTTTCAGACTGTTTTTAAGCCTTCAGAGACGAAATGCGGTAATGGCGTTCCAGAGAAGATTATGTACACTGTTTTCAAACAAAACGTTGGTGCGAGATCAATGAACTCGCTTTCACATTGGAAAACATTTTATATCTGTGTTCAAGCTCACTAAATGCTCACTATTTAAGTTAAATATACTTTTCCATCATAAAGTTAGTTAAGGTTTCTCCCCTAACCTCAACACGTTGTCGAGACTTAACTGTGAAACCCATTTTCTCGTAAAAAGGTCGGGCGGTAATACTCACTTCAGAATACAGTCGTTTTATCCCCTGTACTTTCGCCTGTGAAAAAAGAAAAGACATCAAATCACGACCAACACCTTGTCCTTGGTATTCATGATGGCAAAAGAAATGATCAATCAAGCCGTCACCTTGCAAATCACAATAGCCAACGACCTGCCCTTCTATCTCCGCGACGTATGGTTGAGTATCGTCCATTTTGCGTTGCCACACATCGAGGTCAAAATCTGATGGTGCCCAAGCGGAAACTTGTGATTCCGTGTAATCGCGACGATTAATGATTCGCACAGTATGGTAAAAGAGTGCCCACAGTGTTGGGGCATCCTCGGTGCGATAGCAGCGTATTGAGAGCATCAATTTCCTCATTCCTATTCAATAAATACTAAGCATTAACGCAAAGTGATACTAGTGAACTCATTATTTTCAATGCCAATCACTAAAGGCTTCCCAATCTGATCACTGTTCATCAATACGGTTGTATTCAGCTCTCGGCTTGATCTGCGTATATTGCTTTTTCTTATGATATGAATATTCACAATATAATCGGAATACTCCTTTGTGATTCCGCCGGAAAATTCTACGTGCTCACTTTCATTGTCTCGGACAACATGAAATTTTCGATTGGCTTGAATATCAGTACTGATGGAGGAGTCACCATAGTTCAGCACAACGGACGTTGGTTCGCTATCTTGATTGGCAAAACAGCTAAATGCGAACATGCTTAATGCGAGTATACTTTTTGATTTAAACATTAATTATTCTATTTCTAGTTATTTTTCTGCTATTTGCATGACCAAACAGCACTTGTTCTGTGAGCGCCTATTGTGCCATAGCTGAACGCTGACTCTAAACGCGCAAAAAGATGAGCGATGAAAATTCCGTCCAAAACAAGCAAATGTGAGACAATGTGAGGGTCCCAAACTCACTCAACCAGTCAAAGGCCACTGTAAACCTCTGTTTTTTTATGCTTTTAATTCATGAGACCGTGTAAGGAATACATACAACCTCTTACTTTTTCATACGCAACTAGACGAATCGTTCGAGAAATACGGCATCGTCTATGCCACATGTTACAAATCGGCTTACCTTATTATTACGTATGAACTGGAATTATGGCACTAACTTCCCTCTCTCTTTTAATAAGGAGAGGATTTCAACAATCAGACTTGCCACGTTTTTATAGCTAAAATCAGTAGAGCGTTACCAACATCGGTTGGTCTAGGAGCAATAAATGAAAGACCTTCTCAACTTTACTCACCTTGTAAAAATTGGGTTCATGTCAATCGCGGTTATGCTGGGTGGATGCACTCAAGGAGATTGGCGTACTGCTAGCAGAGAACCTGCGGGTATCGCACCCGACCCTTCTAATGTTAAGCATGCTGTGATTGAGTTTTACGCCGCAGATGCGTTTGGTTGGCGAGGCTGGTTTGCTGTTCATACATGGTTTGCAATAAAGCCTGAAAATGCGAACGAATATACAGTGTATGAAGTAGTCGGCTGGAGAGTGAATCGCGGACAACCCGCTCTATATCAGTACCAAACTGGGACGCCAGATCGATATTGGTATGGTGCAAAACCAGAAAAGATCCTCTCCATACAAGGTGAAAAGGCCCGCCAGCTTATACCTAAAATACAAAGTGTTATTAACCAATACCCTTGGGCTGAAGAATATACGCTGTTTCCAGGGCCAAATAGCAATACATTTCCGGCTTGGGTGGGTAAACAAATTCCAGAGTTAGAGCTAAACTTGCCGTTTCGCGCAATTGGTAGCGGTTACGCCAGCGATTAACAGCAAAGGTTAGTCACTGGCTCGTTTTATGTTCAGCAAAAAGCGCAATATCTATTGTGCGTCGTCACCCAACTCCGTTCTATTTCTTCCATTATGTTTCGCTTTATACAGTGCATTATCGGCGTCTTTCATTACCGCTTCAATTGGTGTGTCATTGCCTTTCCAGTGAGAAACGCCCAACGAAACCGTGACCTTACCAACCACCTGAAAGTCATGTTGTTCCACGTTGTGTCTAATACGCTCTGCAACATCCATAGCGTGGTTTACGTCTGTTTTTTCCAAAAACATCATAAACTCTTCACCGCCAGAACGACACAGGTGATCATTAGAGCGAGCTTGGTCTTTCATTAACTGCGCAAACTCTCTAAGTAAGTTGTCACCCACGTCATGGCCATAGTTATCGTTTACGCTCTTAAAGTGGTCAATATCCAGCGCCAAAACAGAGAACGCGGTATTTTCCTGCTTAAACAAACCAAGAACTTTATCTAATCCACGTCGATTCAATAATCCAGTCATCGAATCTGTTAATGTATCCAGTTGCAGCTTATCAATGGTTTTTGACACGATACCAAATGCTTTAAGAAAACTAAGCTTCAAATGTGAGACCTCAAAATACCAAGACTTAACCAGTTTGAGATCATCGATAGATGATGAATGTTCTTCGACACCTCGCACAGCACCCGCTAACTGCCAAAGTGGTCTAGAAATAAGAAGGGACAAGAACCAAATTAGCAACAAAGTTAATAAACCAATTGGAATCGACTTAAGGAAAACATTCCACATCTGTTCATCTAGCACAGATAACGTCATCGATTTCGGGCGCTGAGCAACAATTCCCCATCCTGATGACTTTACTGGCGCATAACCAGCAAGCATTTCGACGCCGCGAGAGTTAACAATTTCTTTGTTGCCGCTCTGCCCCATCGTCACCGCTTTGATTGCTTCATTATCGTCGATTACTTCACCAACCCTCGATTGATCTGGGTGATAAATCAGAGTGTTACTCTCATCGACAACGTAAAGGAAAGAACCATCTTTGTATGCGTGCTGGCTGAGTAACTCTGCGAGAATATTTTCTTTTTCTAGATAAATAGTGCCGCCGATATAACCTAAATATTCATTAGATTGAGAAAATATAGGGTATGAGATGGTTAACAAGTAATTTCCAGCGGGCGATATAAATGGTTCAGTAACAACTGGTGCTTGAGCGTTTAAAGATTGGCGTTTTCTTTCACCCACTAACCTTACACCTTTCACCTGAAGTGTTTCAGGTGATACGGAAATAATAACCCCTTTTGCATTAACGACAACCACAGAGTTAAATGATTTGGTTTGCGTTCTTAATCTCTCAGCCTCTTTATCAAGAAGCTGAGCGTCATGCATCTTGTCTTTTAGCACGTTCGCACTGTATTTTAGCTGCGACATTGAGCTTTCTATGAAAGAGTCTGTCATTTCAGACATTTTTTGGGCGTAAACACGGTTTGATTCTAACGTGTTATTGATGATGAGATCCCTTTGAACACGATAAATCGAGTAGAATGCGTTGATCAAAGTGACAAGCACACTGAACACACATAGGGTGACAATAAGATTTCTAAGATTGAGTTTTTCTTTTCTTCTAAAAGACATTGCCAATGGCCAACTTTGAAGGCTTTCTATATGAATGAGCGTATAGGTTATATGAAATTGATTTGATTTTCAGGTAGTAAGTTGGGATCAATGTTAATATTTGCTCACATTAAAGAACACTTTATGAGCTAAAAAGAGAATTCAGTAGCACGATAAAGAAACCGTGCTACTTTCATATTTGGCGTTTAAGAGGGTTTTGTCTCTGTCATCGTTTTTAATATATCCACAACTAGCTGATGATCATCTAACTGCGGTAAACCCGATACCGTCACAACCCCAACCAAACCAGACCCAGAAAGCCGAATTGGGAACGCGCCACCATGAGCGCAGTACTCACGAGCATCGAGATGAGGCTGATTTTCGAAATCACGTTGCTTTTGCTTGTTGTACAGAGAAAGATAGTAAGAGCTGTGGCCATACCTTAATACTGAGTTTCGCTTCCTACGGACCCAATCTAAATGATCAGCACAGGTTCCTGCCATCGCGTATTGAAATAGCGTTTGTCCAAAGCCGTAAACCTCAATAGCAACAGCCGCGCCGCGAGCTTCAGCCTCTTCTTTTAGAGCGAGGCCGATAGACCACGCAATATGGTGATTAAATTCGGCCAACTGAAGTTCATGCTCTTGCAGGGCCACGAGTTCAAGCGTCAAACTCATGGTTTCACCTGAATCGTTTTACCCGTTTTACTGCTTTCCAATGCCATCTCAATCAGAGCGATATTCTGTACTGCTTGAGCGGCAGGAACCGGGTTATCAGTGCCCAAACGAATGGCGTCTGCCACACCAACAAAGTAAGCTTGGTACGCGCCTCTCTCCGTTTTGATAGTTTGCGCACCGTCTTCGTCGTAACGGACGCCGTATAACGCCTCATCTTCTTCCGACCAAGCATCGTTTTCCGGCAAACGGCCTTCTTTTAAGTAGCCCTCTTGAGGATCTAATCCGAACTTTTCATATTTAGCTTCCGTACCCAATACTTTGTAGCGGAGATTCGGCTCTGGGCTATACAAGTTTGAATGCAAGTGCACAATATGCTCAGGGTAATGAAGTATCAAGTTGTAATAATCAATCGTTGTCGCACCCGGGCGCATCATTCGACATTGTGCGTCTATCGCATCTGGCAAGCCAAACAACACCAATGCTTGATCGAGAAGATGAGGAGCAAGGTCGAATAGAATACCACCACCATCTTGGGCTAGCTCTCGCCAGCGTTGACGAACTTCAGGGCGGTAACGGTCAAAGTGTGACTCGAATAGCTTTATATCACCTAACTTACCTTGTTCGATAAGAGATTTAACCGTGAGAAAATCTCCATCCCAACGTCTATTGTGAAAAACGCTCAGCACCAGACCTTTCTCTTCCGCCAAGGCGATAAGTTCATTACCGTCTTCTATACGAGTAACAAACGGTTTCTCGACGATGACGTGTTTCCCATTGTTCAACGCACGCTTTGCAAGTTCGTAATGTACGTCATTTGGCGCAGTAATGATTACGAGCTCTGCATCACTATCATCGAGTAAAGTATTCGCATCAGAAAACCACTTAGCATCTGGCCAATCATTTTGAACCGCCTCCTGTTGACGAGAGCTTATCGCGCTCAGCGTTAAATTTGGTAGCGCTTTAATGAAGGGTAAATGAAACGTTTTTGCTGAATATCCGTAACCAATCACAGCGGTTTTTACGGGATCGTAAGCCATTCTAAGATTCCTTATTTCGGTGACACAACAATACATTCAATATCATTGTGATCGAGGAGTTGTTGAAAATCTGATTGAGGGGGATGATCGGTAATAATGATGTCGATCTTTGACAAATCACATACGTGGTGGAAATTGTCGCTACCAATTTTTCGGGATTCACAAACGACGATGACCTGCTGAGCTTGAGCAATCATCGCTTGTTTCATTGTTGCTTCTAACAAACTATTTGTTGTCAGCCCTCGGGATGTCAATGCACACACGCCAATGAACGCTTTGTTCACGTGATACTGCTGCATTTGCTGCTCTGCTTGCGCCCCTAAAACTGCTCTGGCATAAGGGTCAAAGTGTCCGCCTAAGAAATAAACGTCCATTGTGTCGTTTGTCTCAGCAGCGGTCAGCACATCAATGCTGTTAGTAACGACGTTGAGCTTGTTTTCTCCACAACGCGCTTTTCCTGCATAGAGTGGGAGCAGAGATAAAATGGTGCTGGTATCAATAACAAGATGGTCGCGCTCATCCAACAACGCTGCGGCAGATTGAGCCAGTCGATGTTTAACGTCACTCACGGGTCGACTCGCGTATGCCTCGGTATGGGAAGAGATCGGCGCAAGCATGACACCACCTCGTATTCTTTGTAACCCAGGTTGCTGACTCAACTTAACTAAGTCTCGGCGAGCTGAATCTCGCGAGATACCAAAGTACTCACAAACTTCAGACAACGTTACTTTGTTTTGCTGCTCCAGCTTCGCTCTGAGCGCTACGAGTCTTTCTTCTTGTGTCATAACTTAAATTCACTTAAGTAGTTTTAAGTAAACTTGCCACAATGATAGAAAAATTACCAACAAAACCACTTACAACCAACTCAATTGACCAAAGGTTAACCAAAGATAAATGAGCAGCAAGGCAAACTTCCTAGAGCGGTACGTTCACTCAAGCCCACATAGTTAGGCGTATGAAGTTTATTTATACCCGTTTAAAACAACTGGCTCATCTAGCCCTAACTTCACCCTATTTATTTTAATAAGCGCTTTTGGTAGTGGAATAAACCCAGCATTTCGTACCTGTTGTGTATTGTTGTCGGTTGTAAGGAGTTCAAATAGCTTTGATTTTTTGATCTTCTGATTAGTGTCGAATTGTTTATTTATATAAACGTAATAGACCACGGAAAATGGATAGCGAAGAGAATAGATGCAATCTGTGCTCAAAGAGCATGAGTCATCGTTATGATGAACAGAGAGAGCCTTGTAGCTCGACCACTGTTCTGAGTATTTAAAATCGGAGTATCGCATATAAGCTTTGGCTGACAAGTCGTCGCTTAAAGCCCGTTTCAATCGGTCTTCATCAAGCATTTGAATCGATGATTGACAACCATTAGAGCTCACATCTGGGTTACTTAAACGCATCTCCCCGAAAGCATACGTATTTGCATCACAGCGTTTCAATTCACTAACGGAAACACTATCTACCGTACTCTTTTGACTATTGATTACGACAATAGCGTTTGCCATTAAAAACAAACGTGTAGGCCTGTGGCCTCTTTCTCGTTGAAATCGGGAGATGTTTTCATCTGACCATTTCTTAGATGTGATCGCAATAGAGGTTCCGTCATTTAGCATGTCGTTAAAACCACCAGACTGAGATGCAAGCGCTACATTTACACTTGGCTCATCTATCAATGTTTCTATCGTTTCTAGTATCTCTGGCTCGACAAAAATCGATGTTCGAGCCTCAGAGTCAGAAAATGCCAGCGGTGAAATCAAACATGAAGTTAGAGCAAGGAAAGGCAAGACTTTAATTTTCATAATTCAGCTCCAACTTCGAATTAGGTGTCAACTCGCTGTCCGAACTAAATATAGTCCACGCTTGTTCAGTACTTTCAGCTTTCGTGTTTACAACAGCAATTGTGCGCCTTTCCCGTTTTTTTAGTTGTACCGTCAATGCCGTATTCTGATAAAACTCTTGCTCTTCAATTCGATTATCTTGAATGCCGTTTCTCACTAGCAATTCTCGTATAGCTGCCGTCCTTTTCTTTGCCAACGCTTTGTTGTATTCGAGTGACGCTTCAGGGCTTGTGTCTCCTATCAGTATGACTTGCGCATTTGGGTTACTCTGAAGCAGTGCTTTCAACTCGCTTAGCGGCATATCATGAGATGGCGTTACCTGATGCTCATCCATCGCAAAGAAAAAGCTGATCAGGTGTGTCTGCGAGTCGTTGACCCAATTCGCACAGCCTTCACTGTCAACAACCACACCTTTTGGCGTATCTGCGCAGTTATCTCGTTGGTTTATCACGCCATCACTATCATTGTCTTTAAGGTCGTTGTACTGGTAAGTGGTCAACGTCGTATTCGGTGATTCAGCACAGCCTGCTAACATAAAAACTAGAAGACTCGTCACTGCGAATTTATCCATTATTGTTCTCCTTCCAGTTCTCTGGATACTCAACTCGCAACGCATAAGTCAGAATCCCCATCGAGTTGAATAAACGGTAAGTGGCAACCAAATGATCGTACTTTGTTCGGGTGTAGTTCCGTCTCGCAACAAACGTTTCAACTTTGGCATCTAATACATCTAACAAACTGCGTCGCCCTACATTGAACTTCTGGATGTACCCTAATTCAGTTACTTTCGCCGCATCAACGTTGACTTTTAAAAACTCCATTTGCTGTTGAAGCAATGTATGTGCGTCCCATGCCAGCCTTACACCTTCATTCGCATCTAGTTCTGCATTTGCTCGAATAGCCCTCGCCTCCTCTACTCGCCAGGCAGATGACTCCACTCGGGAGTCTGTAGAAAAGCCGTTAAAAAGATCGTAGTTGACCGTCAGCATAACCTTTGCATCTTCGTTAATGCCTTCAATATTATCCACGTTGTCTGTTTTGTTGGCTGACAGCTCAAGCTTGAGCTCTGGGTAGTAATCCCCCTTTTCTCTTTTTACTTCATGTCGAGCCGCCTCTAAATCTTTCATCGCTGACTGTATGGATGGGTGCAACCTAACCGCTTGTTTGAGTGCTTCGTCAAGCTTATTCGGAAGCAACTCCTGCGGGTAAACAGGTTCAACTAAGTTTTGCGGCGCTCGACCAACCAAACGTACAAATCTTGTTCTAGCATCGGAAAGATTGTTTTGGGCGGCAATCAATGAGGACTGTGTTGTCGCGACACGCGAAGAAACCTGCGCTAAGTCGGAGTTGCTGGTTAAACCTTTTTCTTTTTTATCTAGAATGAAACGGTAGATCTCTTGGTGTTCATTTAGGTTTCTTTCTGTCAGTTTCATCAACTCTCGGGCATGTAAAACATCCACATACGCTCTGACAGTATCTAATGCAACATTTTCCGCAGATGCCAATAAGTCCAAGCGTTCAGCTTCAGCCTCGTAAGATAGGCGATCAACATCAGCACTTGTTTTAAATCCATCAAATAACAGTTGGGAGATTCTTACGCCCATCTCCGTTCTTTCTAATGTTCTATCTTCACTGTCGATGTAGTTTCCGTTGTTATATCGAGTACCTTCGTACCCTGCTGCTGCATACAAATTAACCTGAGGAAGAAATGAACCATTTATGGCATTTCGGTCTCGTACCATCGACTCATAGCGAGAATAGCGAGCAAGCAAACTGGGGGAGCTATCGAGAGATAACGTAACTGACTCTTCTAAAGTCAAAGCGTTTGGCGACGATGATACTGCAAACAAGACCAATAACGTTGATTTAAGCCGCATCTTATATCCTTATGTCTATCTTTCTCTGAGCGAATTCTCTTTCGCACGTAATATAGGTTTTAACCAATAATTCAGTACTGTTTTTTCTCCTGTAAGAATGTCTACCACAACCTGCATTCCCGGGATGATCGTAAACTTATCATCAACCTTGAAAGTAACGTTGGCACGGTAGTAGGCATTGCCCTCTTCATTTTGAAGTGCATCGGCGCTTACGTAGGTCACTTCTCCTTCTAGGCCTCCGTAAATGACAAAGTCATAGGCAGACAACTTTACCGTTGCCGGCAGGCCAGGCCTTATAAAGGCGATATTCTGAGGAGAAATTCTCGCTTCAACGATTAACGTGCTATTACGAGGGACTATTTCTAAAATAGGCTCACCCGGCTTAACCACACCTCCGATGGTTCTGACAAAAACATCTTTGATGGTTCCATCGACCGGAGAAAGTAACTGCGTTCGATTCAACTGATCCGCAATCGCCTGACGACTTTCATTGAGCTGCGCTAGTTGCGTCACAACTTCATTGAGCTGCCCTTGTGCCTCTGCCCTAAAAGCAAGCGCAGTACCACGATAATCTGCGATGGATTCAGAATACACAGCCCTTTGCTTTTGGGCAGCAGCTTGTGAACTCGCGATGTCTCCTTTGAGCTTTATAACGTCTCTATTCAGTTTTAATAATTCCACTTCAGCTACCGCGCCACTAGAAACCACCTCTCTCAGCATATCTCGCTCTTTCGAGACAATAACCAGACTGCTTTTTAGTGTTTGAATGGTATTCAAGGTATCTAGATAAGCTTGCGATTGTTGCTCAATTCGCAATTTAGCCTCCTCCAGCTCAGACTCCAGTTGGCTCAACCGCTCAAGATAGTTTGCTTTGGCATTCAGATAGGCAGAGTGGCCGGTCATCGAAATATCAAATGTCTGAGGCTCGATACTCACTTGTTGTTTCCAATCCAGTTGGAGGCTATTCACTTTTACCGTTTCTAATTCAATTTGAAGCCTCTGCTTTCTGGCGAGCAAAGATTCAACTTGTTCAGAGGTCTCCGAATAGGTCGACTTAAACCTTGTATCATCCAGAATGGCGATGGTTTGCCCCTTAGTGACGCTTTCACCAGGCATGACAAGTAACTCCTTTAGAATGCCGCCCTCTAAGCTCTGAATCGTCTGAACAGACAAAGTAGGAACAACTTTTCCTTCGCCGACAACCACTTCGTCTAACCTCGCCCACGAGGCCCAAATAATCACACTCAGCACTAACGCGGCAGACAACCAAATCAACGTTCTCGAACGGTTTGCTAAATGAGCATTACTCCAACGAACTGTGCTCATCATTGACCTCCTTCGCGTACAATTGATACTGCGCGTACTCTGTTCGTTTTCGCGTTAGACTGTTGTTTAGCAAAAATTTCTTGGGGCGCTCCTTCCCTCAAAATTGTGCCTTTATCAAGCACAACAATTCGATCACAAAGCGATAATAAGGAATGTTTATGAGAGCTAATAATCATCGTCGTCGAGTGCGGCAACGATTTGAGAGCATTAAACAACGCATTCTCAGCAGGCTGGTCTAAGGAACTGGTTGGCTCGTCTAAAATTAATGCTGCTGGGTTTCGATAAAAAGCTCTTGAAATCGCTACAGCTTGCCTTTGCCCCCCCGACAAATAACGCCCTCCTTCTCCGACTTGCGTTTCTAGGCCATGAGGAAGGCGGCTCATGTACTGGTTCAAACCCGATAATTCTATCGCACGGCGTAATCGTTCTTGATCAATAACATGATGTCCTAATACTATGTTTTCCATAATGCTGCCGTATATAAGATGCGAATCTTGGCCAACCCAACCCGTTTTCTCTCTTATCAATTCGGCGGGCCAAAGCTGACTGTCAATGTCATCAAAATAAACGCTACCCTGTAAGGTACTGAGTTGATTGGTAATAATAGAAAGGAGTGTAGACTTTCCTGCTCCTGCACTACCAATAACGCCAACGCGTTCGCCTTGCTTGATAGTAAGATTAATATCTCTCAAACATGGCATATCAACATCTGGGTATTGGAAGCTCACGTTTTCTAAACGTATATTCCCTGTAAATTCGGCAGACGTAATGACCTGACTGCGTTGCACCTCCTGAGGTAAAGACATGATAGAATTTAAGCCTTCAACCGCTGTTTTTGTCTGTTGATAGCGAAGTAACAGCATAGCTAACTGGTTAATCGCCCCTGCAGCACGACCGCTAAGCATGACAATAGCAATGAGCCCCCCCATGCTGAGCAATCCCTCAGAAATTCTGTACACGCCTGTTACAAGTAACATTACGGTAATTATCTGCTGGCTAGATTGAATGGAGTAAGCAACGATATTCGAATAGTTTCGCGATTGATTTTGCCAATCAGAAAGCATGGATACCGTTTGCTCCCAACGCTTTTGTGCTTCTCCCGTAGCGTTATTTTGCTTAATCTCTTTTAAAGAGGACAATGAATCAAACAAGTGAGCTTGTCGCTTCATGGATAGTGCAGCACTTTCCGTATGTGATTGTTCTATTTTTGCTTTTACCGCAAAGCCAAGGATCAGCAGGGTAAACATGACGGCAATAGGTATGAACATCATTGCCCCACCTAGCCAACCTATTAAGACTAAAAATAACAACGTAAATGGGAGATCAACTAAGGTCACAAGAGATGCAGAAGTAAAAAAATCGCGAACACTATCAAAATCTTGTAGTTGTCGAGCGAATGCACCGACTGATGCAGGACGGTGTTCAAGTTTCATCCCCATAACTTTAGAAAAAAGTATCGAAGAAAGCTTGTTATCGATGTACTTACCCGCGGTATCAGTGACAACTCCCCTTGCTTTACGCAATAGCCAATCAAAAATAATGATGACGGAGACACCAGCGACCAAAACCCATAATGTACTGAAAGCTTGATTAGGCACTACACGATCGTAAACGTTCATAGTGAAAAGCGGAATAACTAGCGCTAGCGTATTGATAAGGAAAGAGGCAATCAAAAGATCTCGATACCACGGAGACATTTCTTTCACTACGGCGAAAAGCCAATGTTCATTATAATCCGCTTGAATAGAACTTATCCGTTTGTCCAGCTCTGGACGCATAGAAACTTGCCATGCTTGAGGCTGGAATTGATTATGCAGTTCCTCGCTCGTGACGTATTGCGTTTCACCTTGATCTTCACTAAATAACGTGACTTGATAATCGCTGTTATGTCGCTCAGATATAATAGCGGGTTGTAACGTCTTCCTATTGATTACCACCAATGGAAAGCTCAACATTGCGGTGGATTTTAAATCGATTAATGTGAGTTCAAGATCGGCTCGCTCAGCGGCTCTGATGAATAAGCCACTATCCAATCTACCCTCAACAAGAGGTAATCCAGAAAGCACCTTTTTTGTATGGTGTCTAACCTCAAAATAACGCATCAACCAAGTTAACGATTGCCCCCAAGGATCGTTAGTCAGCTCACTTGATGAGGATGAGTGATGCTTCATGACATACCACCTACTAGCAAGTTGTTGTCATCAATCATCTTCTGTAAGACATTTTCTTCGGCTACGCCAGTCGAGTCACCTTTGTAAAGCTGATCGAGAGTGACGCCCTGCATAAGAATCTGTTGTTTTGTCCCCGTCTCTTCTGGTTTTATGTGAAGCGTTACGCCATCATCATTCTCTGTTAAATCGAGCTTATTATCGACTTCTGTTATCGAGGTAGCGGTGATTATCGAGGCGATGTCAATTGTGTCATTATCATCACCAATAACGGATATTTGGAAGTCGTTGATCACATCGTACGAGGGCTTTAACTCGTTACCGAGCCCTGAACTGTCAAACTGGAATACATCGCTGCCACTTCCTCCAATAAGCAAATCATTAGCATCTGTCGCAAGTAATGTTTGGCCCCCCTCTTCCACTAAGGCAACATTGACTACCTGAGCAGAACCTTCTGCGACAGTGGCGCCCAGTGTTGCAATCGGTTTTATCGACAACGTAAAATCACTTGCACCGCTAAACCCGCCAACGATGGAAAGATCAGCGACATCCTCTTGATCAACAGCATAAATGCCGTTCAATCTTTCACCATGACTCAACTCTAGATCTGTTGGTAATCCGCGAATCTCCACACTTCCAAACTCTTCGGGTGCAGGGTTGACTAAATTCATGCTCAACCCTAAAGGAATACTCCCAGAAGCTTCAGACACAATAGACTGATAATCGGCCGTTAGTGTTGGCTCATCAGCTTCAGGGGTAACAACAATGGTTAGATCGGTGGTTTGCACATCTCCAAAATCGGTTTCGAGTGTCCCTGACACTATCGCTTGATCAAACGTTCTAACATTGAGAGCAACATCCATCGTTCCAAATGCATCCTTCGGAACGAACTCCAAACCTGACACTTCATTTGCTCGCACTAATACCGTCGCCACGGCATTGCCCGCGTCATCGAAAGTAAAGGATGAGAATTGAGTTCCAATACGAATCCTACCTAAGCCTTCCAATGCAGAGGGTTCAGAGCTTGCTTTGATCAACATCGACACTTCTATATATTCGTTGCTATTTGTTTCAAAACCGCTCGCTAAAAAGTCAATCGAAATGGAATCACCTTCATCTCCAGTGAACGTGTTAGAGGTTGTATTCAACGATACATCATCGCCAATCGGTTTTACGCCGACGTTGAACTGAGAAGTGGTATAGTTATAGTCGTTTGATCCAGACTCTTGGGTAATAGCTTGCAGTGTTAGTGAAATATCCCCACTAAAATCTAGTGGCGGTAGAAAGTAAACCTTATCAAGTTGTGCTTGAGTTAGCTGCCACTCCTTGCTCTCACCATCCGTTGAACCGTTATCAGGGAGTAATTCGAACGTCCCATTATTGTCCCAAACCAACACGGCTCCGTCTGGCACTCCTGTCATGACCAAAGACATCGACTCAGAACCATCTTGATCGATTAATGATGCAGATAAGTTTCCTAAATAAATATAATTATCTTCATTACCAACTACGTCTTCTGTTTCCAGAACCGCTTTATCAACCACTGGGGCAATGGTAACGGTAACTTCTGTTGATTTAGTTTGAGTATCTTTCGCACTGTCAGTACTTAAACAACTTCCCGTGACTTCATCAGTAATGTTTACGTCAACGGAAATAACAAGCTCTCCACTGTAGTTTTCAGGTGGGATTAGCTGAATTTCGTTTAGACGCGTAACATCTGTCACTACCCATGTTCCATCACCGTTGTCAATGAGTAGGCTCGGGTCCACGGCAGTAAACCGCGCATTCTCGTCAGACACAGATAAAGAAACCCAATTGACACTTTCAAGGCCAGTCGCTGCGTCACCTTCTCCAGTAATGGACTGCATTGGCCCTTCACTATCGCCCAATACAAGAGCAAGATTCAGGTTGGTTATAGTATCTTCTTGAACCGTAACTTGGCTTGGTGCTATCGCGATATCATCGACAGCAGGAGAGATTTGTACCGTAATGGTCTGAGAGGTTGTTTTCGAGTCACCATCGCATGGGGCCGTTTCTGTCACTTCTAAATTGAAAGTAATGCAACCAGCAAAGTCCTCATCCACGCCAGTAAGCGTCAAGGAAGACAATCCAGCGCTAGAAATTGAATAACCCAACAGATTGCCCGCATTATCATAAGCAGGTATCACACCTTCGCCAGTAAGCTCGACTCCTTCAGGTAAAGAATCTGCGGCGACAAAGAAGGAAACTAAGTTACCATCACTACTCGCTACATCAGGGTTTAAAAACGCCCCAATTGAGACATCTTCACCTTCTTTACCTACAATATCCCCACTTTGAACGCTTCCTGGTTCACCAGGATCAGCACACTGGTCTCCATCTCCTTCATGGCCAGTAATTTGAATTTGGAACTGACCTGTGATGTATTGAGCATCCGTTCCATCTCGAACATACGCTAACACATTCACATCAAGTATCTCTGTATTAGATGGGCTATAAATCGATGCGCCAGCAAGCAAATCTTGAGCGGTTTCCAACACGCTATCACTTGTGATTCCTTCCATTGGAATCAGCCAGTTCCCATCGGCATCTTGAGAAGCACCATTCGGATGAGTAACAATGAGGTCTTGGCCCTGCGGTATCTGTAAAACGATGTAATCGAGATACTCTGAACCATCAATATCCGCTTCTGTAAATGTAATGCCTCCACTCACGTCAACAGCAGACCCATCCGTACTTGTGAATACTTCAGTCGCGCCTTCTAAACGTGTTTTGTCAATATCTTCATTACCAATATCCACTTTTCCAGAAACCACGACGCTCAAAGAACCGTTGATTGCCTTTACATCAGTCTCCAGCGTAGGAGACGTGTCTGTCACTTCGTACTGAACTTCCAGGCTAAACGTCCCACTTAGGTCTTCATTAGCTTTTACAGTGATTCGTCCACTGTTTAACAACTCAGATAATGTTGCCGAGCTACCATCGAGTAGTTCATTGAGTTCTAACGGTAAATTACTTTCCTCTACTGCATTACCATCAAAGTAAAGTGTTAAGCCATCTGGAATGGATACAATGGTGTATCCTGTCAAGGACTCACTAGAATCTATATCTTGATTAACGACAGGCTCAAGATTTAGTGTGATGAAATTGTCCTCAATACCATTGCTTTGTAATTCTTGACCGTCAGTTTGATCAACAATAGGTGAGATTTCCATTTCCACTTTAAGAGGGGTTTCAGCAGAATCACCATCCGGCTCTGTTGAAACGACGATAACATCCATGCTCAGTGTTCCACTAAAATCTTGCTCTGTTTTGAGGTAAGTGTTTTCAAGAACAGCGTTTGAGACCTGATAAACTGGCCCCGTTATTGGGTCCACGTAAGCAATTGGAAGAACAATAGGGTCACCATTTACATCTGTCAGTTGTGTTCCCACAGGGATGTTCTGAAGCAAGATATTAATTTCTTCTGATAGATCGTCGTCTGATGTCTGGATGATAAAATCCAGTTGTATCAGGTTATCTTCGTCTAACGTAGAGAGATTACTAATTACTTTAGTCGCTTGATCATATTGCCAATTCCCCTGTCCACTATCTAGAACAATTGGTTCATCGACCACGCCTTTTAGCTTAATGTCAATGGTTGCAGATTGGCTCTCGGCGGTTTCATTAAGAGGTGCTAAGTCATCAATAGTCGACTCTGTTGAAATGGCGGTTACTTGAAGGGATAGAGATTCAGTAAATGAGCTGATATCCGATTTTGGTTGAAGTAACGCCTCCGAATTGGCTAGAGCATTGGAGGTCACTAGGTAGGTATTAATACCGATAAGCGTAATCCCAGCTCCGACAGGCAATGTCCAACCATCTTGAACTTCTATGCGATAAGACAGAGACTCCGAGCCATCTGTGTCAGTGAGCCGCCCTAAGATGTACTCTTTTAAGTCAATCGCTTGGTCTTCAAGCCCCTGAATGTTTTTAACGGTCAGCGCAGGCACATCGGCATCTGGAGATATATCGATAACAACTTGCTCAGTGATCTCCGCTGTTTTATCTTGCTCATCGGCAAACACACTACCCGACTCAGTCGTTACTGCCGTTACATCAAAAGTAAATCTTCCGGCTAAGTTTTCGTTAGATGTGATTTCAATTTGATCTAACTCGGATTGGCTATACGATTTCCCTTCCTCAATAGCACTTCCGTTAAGTGTTAATATAAGTCCATCTGGAATATTCGAAACTTGGTAGTGGAGCGTTTCAGAACCGTCTTGGTCAAACTTTTCAGCGACAATATTGAGCGAAAGTGATTCAGCGGAATCTTCAACACTTTGATAAGAAAAGTCCGAATCATTAGACCACTCTGGCAAATCTGCAACCGGTAAGACGTTAACATTTAACGTGTTATTGCCTTGTAATACAAAACCATCTGGTTCGACATCAGATACGATTAATGCAGACACTGCTAACGAAACTTTGATAGTGTTGCCCGACAGGTTTAGCGCTGGTTGATAAGTGAGATCACCATTTGGAACGGTGAATATACCCACCCCCATTAGCTCTGTACCAGAAAGACTAATAAATCCGTCATTATCATCATCTTCAAGGCGCACTCCGTCTAAAAACAGAGCCCCTCCTTGTAGAGATTCAACAGAGATCCTTATCGCTTCAACACGCTCATTATTCTCCGTATCCCCAGGAGAAACTCTAATCGGTAACGCGACTGGCGTGGGGTCTCCACTATTATTCGCGCCATTATCTTCTAACGTATCTACATTAACGGTTCGAATAAAGCCCCTGGCATCATCAAGAATTAATTGAGCTTCACTGCTTGCTTGGTCACCGTCTGCATCCGTCACAGTTATCGTTAGATCATCAAGCAAACCACCTACAGGCGTATTAACAATAAGCTCGGTAGTTAGCGTAAATGTCCCATCTTGAGCAATAGTCAGCGTTCCATATTTTAAGTTACCATCACTACTATTGATTAAATCGATGGTCCAAGCATCATTGCTAAATACCGAACTCGCCGTATCGTATGTTTCACCTGCATAGGTCAAACTTGAAATCAACGTGCCATCTGAACTGATTAAGTCGGCATTATTGCTAAACCAGTTTCCCGAAAACTCATCCCCCTCGGTAAGTTCAATTTCTATTGGTGAGCTTGTGTCTTCAGGGATATCATCTACTACACTAACGGTATATGTCTCAGCTTCAGACTGGTCGCCATCCTTATCAACGGCATAAATTGAAAAACTGAGTTCTAATGTGTTCTCGTCCGCTGGAACACCGTCAGGTTCATCGTGTTCAAGTGCACGGTATAGATCAAACTCGACAGTCCCATCGGTATTAAATCTAATTCTAAAGACGTCTTGCTCGCTTTCATCTCTTGCATATAACCAACCATTCGAGTCCGGTGAATCAAGCGAAACCAAGCTACCACTACTTGTTTTATAGCCGAGCACATTGAACATATCGATATTCACGTTCACACTGGCGATAGAGTCTGAACCTTGTAATAGCGTAATGGATGGTGACGAGCCCTCGATGCCAGAATCAAGCGAATCATCATTCAACCCACTTTCATTGACTGTGATTCCCTCTGTAATTACTAGTTCCGGAAACAAGCCATCATAGACCAGTATGTTGGACTCCGTAGAGATCTCGCTTCCATCAGAATCTCTCGCCACGATGGGCATAGAGATCGACAATTGCGTCCCATCACCTAAAACATGGTCAAGCGAGTGATAAAGCTCTACAGTTACATTAACGGTAGACGTATCATTTGATGGCAAAGAGAAGTCACTAGGTAACGTGACCCTAAATATAACGTCTCCAGTGTCAGAAATTGCGTCAAAGCTTCCATCATTGTTATCGTACCAAGTGACAGCCTCTCCGTTATAAGTAACAGCATCACCAAGTGTAGTTTTGACAGTATCTCCATCATTTATGTCAACACCCAGATACACAATCGGATCGAATGATGACGTAACTATCACATCCGTATTCGCTATGGCTGAAACACCATCAGGAGCAATGTTTGTATCGACAGGTGTTTCGGTCAACTCGACATTGCCACTATTGATTAGCGCTTGTCCATTGTCGTTATCTATCACATTAATGTCTAAAACGACCGACGTGTTATCTTGGTCTGAGTCCATTGCAGTAACAACGAGAGGTACGTTTGGATCAGTATTTTCTTGTTGGTCGAGAGCCTGAAAAAGCTCAAAGGAGTAGGTAATGTCGCCATTTGCATCAATAGGTAATGAAGCATTGAGGATAGCTTGAAAGATGGGAATCTGAGTTTGCCCATCTTCGTCAAGAATATAACCATCAAGTGTTTTGCCATCCGCAGAGACTTGATAAAGCACAACTTGTTCACCACTCGTCAACAAGGGTTGTTCAGAGACGATGAACGACAAAGATTCGAGGTAATCGCTGCCAACCTCAACTTGAAAATTCCCTGAGCTCAACACACCTCCATTTGCGAGATCAGATTCTTTTACTTCTACCCCATTCAAATTATTTAAAGTTGGGTCTGCGCCATCCTTTAGAACATAGTCAATTTCATTCTCTACAAGCGGTGTGGCATCTAAATCTACGCCACCAATGGTCAACGGGAAAGTGACCGTATCACTGCTATTGAATTGATCGATAGGGTGCTCAAGAGTAAGCGAAATTGAAGCTAATACATCGTTACCCGATTCAACGCCACTCAATGTTAACGTAAATACAGTGACACCATTGGCAAATGCTGTAATTTGCTTTCCACTAGAGCTTAACGTGTAGCTAAGCTCATTATCAGAGACTGAGCTTGTAAGCCCTAATGCTTCTAACTTAGTAATAGATGACCCACCGAAATACAAACTACTCGGATCCGGATTGTCAGATCCCGCGACAATATTAACAGTTCCTTCAAAGTTCAATATCGGGCCATCCAAAGGGACTTCTGTTACGTCTATAGTCGCATTGCCTACGTAACCTGCTTGTCCATCACTAATATCAATCGTCGCGTTAGCCAAGCCATAGTCTTGGGAGTCATCTGCAGCTAAATAGCTGAAAGAAACACTTTGCTCGACCGAATGATCTAGGTTTCGACCTGCATCAAACTGCCAAGAGCCATCAGAAAATACGGTTAATTCGCCTTTTTCTAAACTAAAACTTACGGATCCCCCCTCTAGAATTGACTTCTGCTCCCCGCCAGCCTCTACAAATTTCACATAAAGTGTTCCATCAAGATCAATATCATTTTCAAGTAGATTGCCCGTAATTGTTTGATCTTCTACGACTGAGTATGTGTCATCTCTAATCACCGGATCAGAGTCATAAATAGTAATCGTTAACGGTGCCACAACCGTCTCTTGTGTACCGTCAGCATCACTTTGAATGCTTTCAACCAATACGTTAGTCACCAGCTCATCTTGACCTACACCATGATCAATCGCTTCATAAAAAGTAATTTGAACCGTACCATCATCATTGACCTCTGCAGAGAAAACTAATCGGTCGTCAGTCGATGTTCCTTGTAAGCTCAACCCATCTTCTGCAACAACAACATTTATAGATTGACCGACCGATGTAAGCGCGCTCAAACTTGGCTGCTCTGCATGCAGTGCTGGCACACCATTTTCTATGTTGATGGCTGCCGAGCTGCTTTGCTCACCAAAAAATCCAACGATATTTTCAGAAAATACCGTTGAACCGGGTAGCACTATTGTCGGCATGGTATCTACCGCGTGGTTGCCGGCGGCATCCAACACTTCTGCTTCAATGGTCCACGTGTTGTTTAGATTGAGAGTGTTTACGTCAATTCCGGTTACTGTCCACGAACCTGATGCATCAACAAGGCCAGTAAAATTCAGCGTGCTGTCTCCGTCACTTACCCGAATCGTCACTGCCAGACCTTGCTCTACACCACTGGTTATCCCTCTCATTTCCGTGACTATACCCTCACGGAAATCATCAATGGCAAGACCACCGCTAATATAAAAATCCGTATCGATATCAATGGTGGGAGCAGTGGCATCTATGGTCGTAGCCTCATCCATCGCTTTCGCTTGGTTGCCCGCCACATCATTCACGGAGGCAGATACGGTTAACGCCCCATCGGCTAACGTGGATAAGTTCGCCCCTTCGACTTGCCACATACCATCAACGACAACGGCATTGAACGAGAGCATCGCCCCCAAGCTGTCTTGAACCGTGACAGAAACCGTCTGACCATTTTCAACATCACTGACTTGCCCTGACAAAGTGACAGATTGGCGCTCTTCAATGCTTAAATAGCCGTCTCCGCCATCGTCAACGTCCGCCGTCACACTTGCGAGCGTATCTTTGATGATGGTGTTTTCACTGGTTACAGGGTTGCCCGCTATATCTATACTCTCAGCAACAACTGTCAGCGTACCTTCAGACAACCCAGAAAGGTCAACGTCGTCCAGAGACCAACTTCCACCAGTCACCACCGTTTCTAAGTTTATGACCGCTCCTAACGAGTCGGTTACCGTAACTTGGATACGCTGGCCATCTTCAATGTTTTCAATCGTCCCTTCGAGGCGAGTAGTCGCGATTTCGTACTGATTTAAATACTCATCCCCTCCACCATCAAAATTGACGTTCACCGTTGCAAGCGTATCTTTAATGGTCGTATCGACGGCGTTCAGGTTATTGCCATAAATGTCAGAAACCACAGAAGTCACCGTAAGCGGCCCTTCAGCAAGAGAAGACAGATCAACGCCTGATAGGGTATAAGCCTCATTCTCTACGGTCGTTGTAACAGTAATGGAATTATTGAGGCTGTCGGTAATGGTGATAGTAACAAGCCACTCATCGCTTATCTTGAGTGCGTCACCTTGAATCGTGACACTAGGAACTTCAAACTGGTTTTCGTATCCATCGCCGCCATCAAGAATATCCACCGTTAATATAGCATCGGGATTCAACCGCTCAGGAGCCTGAGTCTCAGAAGTTGGGTTTTCTCTTTCTTGCACTGCTGGCCTAGTAACATAGCCATTAGAAACGAGTTGCTCAGGTAAAACAGCGCGAATATAGGCAACAAAACTTAACCCACCAGAAGACTCACTAAAATCTCGAACGCTCTGATTAAAAGTGGATTCAATACCGTTTTGAGAAGCAATTAAAAGATCATTCGAACTCGATTCATCCTCACTTGTTGTATCTTCATTAAATGCAATATCGAGAATGTCAGTATTAAGAACAACCACCTCTACTTCTGGAACTAATTGTTCGTTAGGCAACATTTGGATCCAAGAACCGTCACTTAAAACCGCCCAAAGAACATTACCGACTTGAATGTAGAGTATTGGCTGCATAATTCGCCCCATATGAAACAACGAACTTTAAGTATGGTCGACGAATGTGACTGTTCAAATGAAACTAGAAAAAACATGGCCCTAAATGGCTCTAATGAGATATTGAACCAAAAACATACCTCATGTATGCGAGAAAGAGCCATTGGGGTAAACTACTTCTGGCGTAACCCATCCACTGGAAATTGATTGAAATTCCCCTTGCTACAATCGGGCTTATATCCAAATGGAGCAGGGAAAGGAATCGTATCGCAGCTTGTTGCAACGGAAGATTCAAACTTTACTCTCTTTCCTATCATGATAGGAAATAACCATGTGGCATTATTTCTTAAATCAAACTCCTCTTTAGGGTCATCAATCAAATTGTATATTTCAGGGATCTGTAATGGGCGCCCTTTCTCCGGCATGATATCTTGATCAATAAAGTGCATCTTGTAATTTTCCCACTTATAAGCGTAGGTTTCAGATCCATTGTTAACGATGAAACCATCTCGATTAGACTTTTCACTATCTCCCTTTAAAAAGGCCCACTGATCAATACTATCTATTGTTCTATCGCTTGGTAATTTGTATCCACCGACATGAGAAAGTGAGGCAAATAGATCCACAACATGGATAATTTCATCACTCACTCTACCCGGTTTGATGTGGTTAGGCCAAGAGGCAATAAATGGTGTTCGGAGAGACCCTTCAAGAGCCGTAAAGTACGCACCACGCCATGGCCCGCTAGAGCCTTGGTATGGCATATGCCACTCTGGACCGTTGTCAGAAAACCAAATCACTAGTGTATTGTCTTTAATTCCTGCTTTTTCTATTGCACCAATAACTTGCCCAGCTCGAAAATCTATCTCAGCTAACACATCTGAGTAATTTCCTTTGCCTGTTTTACCAATAAAATCAGGATGAGGTAGCGTCGGTAAATGTGGTTGAGTAAAAGTAATTACAGAGAAAAATGGCTTATTCTCTTTCACATTTCGATTTATAAAATCTGTGGCATGTTCAACTAGCTCACTGTCAATCGTTCTACGTGAGTCCAAATTATATTCTTTGACCCCTTTAGGGTCCTGCCCTGCTCTAGCTGAAAGGATTTGAGGTTTAGGTAATATAGCTTTATAACCGGGTTGAGAGCTATATTCTGACTCATCCGTCGTATTTGCAATGCCATACCATTCATCAAAGCCTTGATCCGTTGGAAAGCGCCCTTTTTGGTCTCCCAAATGCCATTTCCCGTAAAGGCTCGTGTTATATCCTTGTTCCTTAAACTTCTCTGCAATGGTTATCTCCCAGTTCACCATACCGTAAGGCACTCCCCAAACAACCTTATCTGTCCCAGATCTAAGCGCTCGCCTCCCCGTCATGAATGAGGAGCGAGTTGGCGTGCATTGCGGTTCCACATTAAAATTAGTAAGGCGTACACCTTCTCTAGCAAGTTGATCTAAGTTTTTAGTTTCAACACCTCTGGTACTCCCATAGGAACTTAGTTCCCCCCACCCAAGGTTATCAACCAACATTACCACGACATTTGGTGTCTCTTCCGCAACCACTTCTAACGGGATACATAGAAACAGGATAGTTGCTATTTTATTTTTCATAGTGTCGCCTTTCATTGAAATTCAATCCTGTAAGTGCGTCTTATCACACTTAAAACACACTAAAGTCTAGTCCATGTTAGTTAACATTTTTGAAAAACAGGGATTACTTGGAAGCAACAAAAAACCTCTACTATATTCAACTGACTACATTGTCTCATTTGGTGTCATCTCACTCGACTTCGCCATGATGAACACAATTAGTAACGTTATATAACGATAATGGATTCATTTATCGCGGAGGATTTTCATGCGAAACTCGATTAAAAAGGTAATGGCATTGGTCGGTACATTAGCTGCGTCCACAGCCTTTGCTGCCGATAAGCCCAACATCCTTGTGTTCTGGGGTGACGATGTAGGTGTATACAACATTAGTGCGTATCACAATGGTATGATGGGAGGGAAGACTCCTAACATTGATAAAATCGCCAATGAAGGTGCCATTTTCACAGACGCTTACGCACAACAGAGTTGTACTGCCGGACGAGCCTCATTTATTCTGGGCCAACATCCGTTTCGTACCGGTCTATTGACTATTGGTATGCCCGGCGCAAAAGAGGGTATTCAATCGAAAGATCCTACTATCGCAGAGTTACTTAAAAATCACGGCTATGTGTCTGGTCAGTTTGGTAAAAACCACCTTGGTGATCAAGATGAGCACCTACCAACTAACCATGGGTTTGATGAGTTCTTTGGTAACCTATACCATTTAAACGCGGAAGAAGAGCCTGAGTCTGAGTTTTATCCAAAAGATCCAGAGTTTCGTAAAAAATTCGGACCTCGAGGCGTGTTGAAGGCGACTGCGGATGGCAAAATCGAGGACACAGGTCCCCTTACTCGTAAGCGTATGGAAAACGTAGACCGAGAGTTCATGGATGCTAGCTTGGCATTTATGGAAAAAGCAGTAAAAGAAGACAAACCATTCTTTATTTGGCATAACTCAACCCGTATGCACGTCTGGACACATTTGAGTGAAGAATATCAAGGGAAGTCAGGTTACGGCTTATACGCCGATGGCATGATGGACCTAGATGATCAAGTAGGTGTCATGCTTGATAAACTTGAAGAGCTAGGCGTAGCAGATAACACCATTGTTGTTTTTAGTACTGATAATGGCGCTGAGAAATTTACCTGGCCAGATGGTGGTACTACACCGTTCAAGGGCGAAAAAGGTACGACTTGGGAAGGCGGATTCCGCGTTCCGATGATGGTACGCTGGCCTGGAAACATTAAACCAGGAACGGTTATCAACGATATCTTTTCACAAGAAGACTGGATGCCAACTCTACTAGCAGCTGTGGGCGAACCTGATGTGAAAGAAAAACTATTGAAGGGTCATAAAGCAGCGGGCAAAACCTTTAAAGCACATTTAGATGGCTACAACCAACTTGATCTGCTGACTGGTAAAGCTGATGAAGGCGCACGCAAAGAAATCTTTTACTTCGATGCTGGTGGTAATTTAAACGCCGTTCGTTATAAAGACTGGAAGATCCACTTCAGTATTATGGAGGGTGCCATTAATGAGGCATACCGCAAAACACCTAGTTGGCCTTTGATTGTAAACCTTCGTATGGATCCATTTGAGGTCGGTCCAGATGCAGCACTTTACGTCAGACATTTTTACGCTGATCAAATGTGGATGTTCGTTCCTGCTCAAGCTATCGTGCGTAAGTTCCTAGAGACATTTAAGGAGTTCCCTGCAACGAAAGGTAGCTCGTTAAGTATTGAAAAAGTGGTAGAAACAATGACACAGCAACCTAGAAACTAGACCCTAGGTATCGAAGCTACTGTGGAGTTAACTAAGGCCTCAATTGTGAGGCCTTTTATTTCGTTGCAATTGTTTGGTTGCAGCAAGTTATGGTCAAACAAAGATTATCATTTAGTGCTCTCTTTAAACACTTGATTCCAATCTTGTTTCATATCGACAAATAGCCAACCTTGCTCTTCACCTACTTTAAACGATTTATCTAACTTACCAACATGAGAATCTTTATCATACGCCCATTCGCGCTTGTCATCCGTGTGATGGATAATCGCAGAAAATCTTGGACCTGAACCTGCTTTCGTCCACTCTAACATCTGTAAATCACCATCAGAATTACCAAACGCCATTACCGGACGTTTGCCAATGAAGTTTTGAATCGTCACAGGCTTTACTGCTTTGTCATTGACAAAGTCTATTTCCGGCATGCGTTGGATGGTAGGTTTTCCATCAACACTTTGATATTCCGCCTTTAACGTCGTTCCCACGATGTTTTGCGTTGGAATGCCGTATACTTCCGGCGCCCAAACGCGCATAAATTCAATTCCGCCTCCAGAAACGATGTAGGTCTGATAGTCGTTCGCTCTTAAATAGTCGAGCAGTTCGAGCATAGGTTGATATACCATTTCAGTGTATGGTCTACCCGTTGTTGGATGGACAGCCGTTTTCAACCATTCCTTAACTTCTTGATGAAACTGTTCAGTAGACATTCCAGAATGGGTTGCCATAACAAGCTTCATTACACCTTCGAGTCCTTGTTTACCAATCCCCTCCATGTCACCTTTTAATGCGGAAGCAAAGGGTTCGGTTGTCTTCCAATCAGGATGCTCAGAGGCCATTTCTTTTACTCTATCGATCGCAAAAAACAACTGTAGATAAACAGGCTTTTCTGCCCAAAGTGTTCCATCATTATCAAACGTCGCGATTCGTTGGCTTTCAGGCACATAGGAGTCCGAACCTTGGGTCGTTGTTTTCGTAACAAACGCCACAATAGCTTGCTTAGCGTCAGTGTTGTTCCATGACGGAAGTGGATCTTGCATATCAGCAGCAACAGCGTAACTAGACAGAGCAAAACCTGTTGCTAAGACAATCGCCTTTAACTTTATAGCCATCTTAATTCCTTATATTGAGGTGCTAGGTGCGAATCCAATCAAAAGTATAGTTCAATTGAAACAGGCGCATATTGAACTGAAATATGCAACGGCCACCAAAAAGTGACAATGTCACCAATCTAGTCCACTATTTTATTAAAATAGAAACATGGAATTTAACGATTAGAGTTTAAATTCATTGGCTTCAACTGATGTAGGGGCACTTTTACGTCCCTTTTTCTGATTGAGCTCTTCAATAACATAGTCGGGAGCGACCTTCGTTAGCTCTGTTAAACAGTCATCCGTTTTAGGGTTGCCGTATCTAACATAGATGTCACACACGGCATACAATTGTTCTGGAGCACCGGATATCAAATACGCTTGCTCAAAAGCGTTGACAGACTTCTTCAAGTCTAACTCTTCTTGCAGAACACCATTTAAGTACCAAAAGTAACTGTTCGTCTTTGCCATCGTCGCAGCTTTGTCTATTTCAAACGCCGCTTCTTTCTTTTTGTCTAATCTAACCAAAGCGAGAGATTTAGAATAATGCAGCGAGGCATCTTCTGAATTTAGCTTGATACCCTCGTCAAGCACGTTGATAGCTTTTTGGTCTAGCTGTTGCGCTCGGAAGTTGTCTGCGTAGCTTAACCAAACTTGAGGGTTGTTTGGCTCAAGCTTAGTTAACTCTGGGTATATCAGCGCCGCTTTATCCCAATCACGATGCCAACGGTAAACGTCTGCAAGTAATAACTTGGAAACATTATCTTTCTTACTGGACAAGTGTGCTGTCAGCTCTGAAACAGGCCCTTCAAGTGACTGCTGTTGCTCTGAACTCAAATTGGCGTAATCTCGAACGAGGTTAATCGCTGCTGTAATTCGCACCATGGCGGCGTCATCACTCAATAATGGTGAAATCAAACGCCAACGGTGCTCAATCATATATGGCTGTGCTCCCACAATCGCAGCTTCGCGAATACCTGCATCTTCATCCTGCAACCCACGCGCAACTGCAACCAATGCATTTTGGCTTGGATAGTTGGCTAACTCACGTAAAGCATCAATACGTTTTTCTGAAGACAACTTTTTATTTTGCGAATCATAAGACAGCTTTTCGACTCGTTGCGCCGGTGTCATTTGCGCTTCTTGTGGAGTGACAACCGTTGTCGGCGATACTTGATCTGGGTCTAGCAATGTTGTTTCTTGTGCCACTGCTGCTTGACTCGCAGCAATGCCGATCGAGATCACGAGTAATGATTTAGAGAGCAGCTTAATTTTTTGCATTCAATAACCTATATTCTTTCATTTCCGGGCCTGTAGCAGGCGTAGTGACTATCTTAAAACTTCGTTTCAAACACAGTCTGTGTTTGAGTAGCTTGCTGGCGTAGAATCTGTTCACTGTATTTACCGTGAACAACTGGGTTACCTGTCGCTCGTAAGATGTACGCCATCGACTGATCAACATGGGTAAAAAACTTCTTCCAACCCGCGCAGAGATAATTAAGACCAGGCTCACCTTGCCTAGTACGGATAAAACGGTTTTTGGGACATTCTCCAAAACATGCAAATTGATAATCACATTGAAGGCACTGTTGGGGCAGCGTACGACTTTTAGCAAACCCAAATTTCTGCTGCTCAGAGCTATAAGCGAGCGTATCGAGCTTTTCGTGATGAATGTTTCCAACCTTATATTCTGGGTACACGTAATGATCACACGCAAACACATCACCATTAGGCTCCATTGCTAAGCCCTTCCCGCAGATTTCACCTAACGTACACAGTGGGTTTTTTCTGCCCATCCAGGTTTCGATACTGGCTTCAAAGTACTGCACAAACACGTTGCCGATATCGTGTAAAACCCATTCATTGAAAATCGCGATCAGAAAATTTCCCCATGCTTCATCCGCAACGCAAAAAGGCTCAACAACGGCATCTTTATGACCTGGGATCAACCGTTTATCTCCTTGCTTTAGTTGCTCGTTTGGCTCCCAAGTTTGAGGGGCGGTTGTTCTGAATGTTTTCTGCTCAACTATTGGAATAAACTGCATTTGAGGGGAGCGTACTTCATCTCGCAAGAATCGGTACACTTCAAGTGGGTTACGGCTGGTCAAGTTGTTAACACAAGTGAGCGTAGCAAACTTTACTTCGTGCTTATGTAATAGTTCAACCGCATTCATGACTTGCCGGAATGTGCCTCTACCAGCTCGGTTTGTTCGATAAGCGTTATGCATCATTTCTGGACCATCAATGCTTAAACCGACGAGAAAGTTGTTCGCCTTTAAAAACTCACACCATTCATCGTTAAGCAGTGTGCCATTAGTCTGGAGATCATTGGAGATCGTAATGCCATCGGGACGGTATTTATTCTGTAGCTCAACAATTGTCTTGAAATAATCCAAACCTAGCATTGTCGGCTCACCACCCTGCCAAGAGAAAATAATTTCAGGTGTATTTTGTCCCGCTATATATTGACGGATATAGGTCTCTAGCGTTTCCTCATCCATGACTGGTGAGCAGCCTGGCTTGTACTCAAGTAAATCTTGTTTGCTTAGGTAATAACAATAGATGCAATCGATATTGCACACTGCACCGATAGGTTTCGCCATGACATGTAATCGCTTGGATGCTTTTCCATTGAACTGCGGACCTTGAGTTATGTGCATTCATCACCTTCTTAGTTGCTAGCCTGTGCCCAACGGCGTTAAGACTAATCATTAAGTTAATCGCCTAGTGTGATGATAATGTTCAATTATTCGTGGCGCTTGTTATAGTGTGTATAACTGTTTTTCATAGACTTGCCTGATAAAATTCTTTGATCATAAATGTTGATGGAGCTCCCCTATGAAGCATTCCAAAAGTAATACTCTTTACCTTGGTGCCGCTATTTCGATTTCGCTAATTATGACTGGATGTGCAACAACACAACCTAGCCCTCTTGCTCAAAAAATCGATCAAGATATGGTTCTTATTGAAGGTGGACAATTTATGATGGGCTCGGATAATCCATCAGCAAATAAATCCGAGCACCCGGCTCGCACCGTTCGCGTGGATGATTTCTATTTGGCAAAATTTGAGGTAACCCAAGAGTTATTCGAATCGGTTACAGGCTCTTCTCTGAGTTATTTTAGAAACCCAAATACGCCCGTGAATAACATTAGCTGGCAACAAGCCAATTATTTTATAAAGAAATTGAATGAAAAAACGGGAGAGCACTATCGTTTACCCACCGAAGCAGAATGGGAGTTTGCAGCGAAAGGGGGGAATCTAAGTCAAGGATTCACTTACGCGGGGTCTGATGATATTAACGACGTTGCCTGGTATGCCAGTAACTCAAACAATAAGGCACACAAGGTAGGTCAGAAAAAACCGAATGAGCTTGGCTTATACGATATGACGGGTAATGTTGGTGAGTTTGTTATTGATGCGTTTGATGAAGGCTATTACAAATCAGCACCAAGTGATAATCCGGTAAACGCAAAAGATGAAAAAGAAAGCCTTGCACACAAGTCTGTACGAGGTGGTAGCTTTGCCTATAATGCTGACGAATCCGAAAACTATCGTCGCGATTTTGCTAGCCAGTCAGTCATCATGTCCGACATGGGGCTGAGATTAGCGAAAGACGCTGATTACACTAAGTAAGAAAAAAAGTGGAGCGATAAAAGCTCTACTTTTGGTAATTAGCTCCTATTGACCCCGACAATAGAGGCTTTAAGCTGATCAATTGCTTGTTTAGGTGCATAGTGACTAAGTTCTTGTATGCACCTATCGAAAGCAAAAGCGACAGCACCTTTTTTATGATTTCTCGCTAGAACCTCGCATTGAGCATACAAGTGCTGTGGATTGCCACCGACTTCAAATGCTGTTTGCAACGCTTTACTGGCTTCTAGAACATCGCTTTTTTCTAGAGCTAGACCGTACACGTACCAATAATGCGCATTAGTTTCACCAATTTCTGCAGCGCGTCTAAGTAGCTTTTTCGCATCATCGGCTTTGCCTTGACGTAACAAAGAAAGACCTGCGCTGTATGGTAATGTGCTGGATTTAGGTTGAGCTTTCATCCCTTGTTGTAGCACCGTGAGCGCAGCTTCTTCTTTACCTAGGTGACGATACAAATCTGCTAGGTTAACGTAGCTATTTTCGAAATAGGGTTCGATGCTGATCGCTTGTTTATACAGCTCGGCCGCTTTGTCGATTTCACCTAAGCTGCGGTACACATTCGCCAAATTGGTTCTTCCGAAACCACGATCGGCATTAAACTCTTGAATTTCCATGTACTCTTCTAAAGGCGATTTAATGATATCTTTTTGTAAAGGGGTCATTTGTGCGTAGTTCGCTACCAGCACCGAGGCAGCTTCCGCTCTCACTGAAAGCACCGGGTCACCAAGCAATGGCTCTAGAATCCGCCACCGATCATGAAATTCATAACCAGACGAGCCTGAAATTGCCCCTAATCGAACCATTTCATTCTCATTCTTAACGGCCCTAGCCAAAGATACTGTTGTATTTTGGTCAGTATTGCCCCCCATTCTCTCCAGGGCTGAAGCACGAATAATGTCTTTTAACGACGAATCCTGAGCAGAGTATGCCAACGCATTTGCTGCTCCTTGATGACCAATTGAATCCGCATAAAATGCGACAGCAAAATGTTGCTGATTACGATACTTCGAATTCGGGTACCATTTTGCTATCTGTTCATCGGCCCATTGATTGCTTTTATCTTCATGGCATGACATGCAAACATTGGGCGTTCCAATATGTTTGCTCAAATCCGGTCGTGGAATATGCCAACTGTGGTCTCTACGAGGATCGACTTGCATGTAAGTCGTTTCTGGCATGTGACAAGTCGTACATTGCGATGCTTCAGATCCAGCCTTATGAAAGGTATGCTTTTCAGGTGTATATTCCGATGCAATATGGCATTGCGAACATACTGCCTCTTCTGGGATCGTTAACTCTGCCGTGTGTGGATCATGGCAATTAGTGCACGTGACCCCCTTCTCCGCCATTTCAGATTGAAGAAACGAACCATAAACATAATCTTCGTCGTAAATCTGTCCATCATGATAGTAGAGTTCAGGTGTTATAAGACTTAAGCGATATTTATCAAAAAAGGAACCTTTAACATGATCACCTGTTTCATTTAACTGGGTTCGGCGACTATGGCATTGAGCGCATGTTTGCACTTGATTGGTTGCTTCAATTGATTTCGGCTGTAACGTACTATGGCCTTCCTCAAACACCCAATCCGACACTGCTTTAGACAAATTTCGATCAAAGCCATAATGGCTGTCATGCTCAAAAGAAGTGCCAGCATTTTTGTATTTCTTGGCCAGTTCTATGTGCTGACTAGCGGGACCATGGCATGCTTCGCATCCCACATTAATCTCTGACCATGAGCTGTTGTAAGTGTTTTTGTCAGCGTCGTAATTCTTCTTTAGGTTCGTTGAATGGCAATCAGCACACATGAAGTTCCAATTTTGCCCGGTATTGGTCCAATAGAATTCATCCGTTGTTGTCGTTTCTGGATAAAGATGAAACCAACGCTGTCCCCCTTCAACTTTAGCTCTTGTGTCCCAAGCAAAAGGAATAAGCTGCACGCGGCCATCTTCAAACTCGACCATGTACTGCTGTAATGGCTCCCAGCCAAATGTATAGCTGATCTTATAGTCACGCCATTGCCCGTCAGCACCTTGAATATTGACCCAAAATTCGTCGCCTTTTTTAAAAAACCGATTAGGCATTCCTTTGTGCGTTACAACATGGTTATCAAAATCACCACGCACAGAGGTTGTACTTGCATGCTTCATGGCCATATCGTGATGTGACCCTTTCCAGGCCTCCACCTCGTTTTGGTGGCAATCTATACAAGCTTGTGTGCCAGCATATTCTGGATTTAAGCCTGAAGGAATATTTGGTTTCTCTGTTAATAACTCTTGAGAAAAAGCCATAAAACTGACAACAACGTTGACCAGCAATAAAATGCGAAACCGGCCTGCCCACTGACTCATAGATATCCTTATATTTATAATGTACAACCTAAATCAATATAGACACTAAATCACTGGTTATACAAATAATTACAAGCAATACATAACGACTTTAGTATTGCTTTAGGACCGTAAAACAAGCGAGCATCCTATTGTTTTTCATTTCCATCCCCTCTTCTACTACGCAATAAAAATAAGGCTCTTAAGTGATCTAAATCTACTTTACGAATCTCTACAAACTAACAGAACAATCCTATTTCTTTTTAATTAACAAATGGTTACAACCTAGCAATAACTTATGGTTATATCGAGTATAAGAGGATTTTTCTATATACATCATTAACTTATGCAGCAACTAAGCATAAGGCTCACTTGTGCTTATCTTTACTCTCAACAATCTGGAGTTTTTATGGCAAATCAATTGAGCAAAATCGCTGTAGGCGCAGGACTGTTAGCGGCGTCCAGTGCCGCTATGGCAGCCGACAAACCGAATATTCTGGCAATTTTTGGTGACGATATCGGCTACTGGAATATCAGCGCATACAACCAAGGTATGATGAGTTACAAAACGCCAAACATCGACCGTATAGCGAATGAAGGCGCGTTGTTCACAGATCACTACGGACAACAGTCTTGTACTGCTGGTCGCGCGGCCTTTATTACAGGTGAAGAGCCATTTCGTACGGGTTTGTTAACAATTGGTATGCCAGGCTCTGACCACGGTATACCTGATTGGGCGCCAACCATTGCAGATCTGTTAAAAGAACAAGGTTACATAACGGGTCAATTTGGTAAAAACCACTTAGGTGACCAAGATAAGCACTTACCGACAAAACACGGCTTTGACGAATTCTTCGGTAACTTATATCACCTAAACGCAGAAGAAGAGCCTGAAACTTATTACTACCCTAAAGACCCAGAGTTTCGTAAAAACTATGGCCCTCGTGGTGTCATTAAGTCTTATGCCGACGGTAAGATTGAAGACACTGGCCCGATGACACGAAAACGTATGGAGCACGCAGATGAAGAGTTCCTAGAGAGCTCTTTGGCATTTATGGAAAAAGCAGTTAAGGCGGATAAACCCTTCTTTATTTGGCATAACGCCACTCGTATGCACGTTTGGACTCGCTTGCAGGAAAAATACCAAGGTAAATCAGGCGTAAGCATTTATGCCGATGGTATGCTGGAACACGATGATCATGTAGGTGTTTTACTCGACAAGCTGGATGAGCTAGGTGTTGCAGACAACACTATCGTTATCTACTCAACGGACAACGGCGCAGAAACCATGACTTGGCCAGATGGTGGCGCAACACCATTCCATGGTGAAAAAGGTACAACTTGGGAAGGCGGTATGCGTGTTCCTCAACTGGTTCGTTGGCCAGGCGTCATTAAGCCAGGAACCAAGATCAATGAAATGATGGCACACCAAGACTGGTTGCCTACATTATTGGCAGCTGCTGGCGTACCTGATGTAAAAGAAAAACTGGCAGAAGGCTACAAAGCAAATGGCAAAGAATGGCGTGTGCATTTAGATGGTTACAACTTCATGCCATACTTTGAAGGTAAGGAAGAAAAAGGCCCTCGTGAGTCGCTGCTTTACTTTACGTCTAATGGTGAATTAAACGCTGTCCGCTGGAATGACTGGAAACTTCACTTTGCAACGCTTGAAGGGAACCTAAGTAACGCAGTTCGTTTTGCTCCGAACTGGCCTAAAATCATCCACCTACGCGCTGACCCATTCGAAAAAGGCCCAAGCGAATCACAAATGTACTTGCGTTGGATGGCTGACAACATGTGGCTATTTGTACCTGTACAAGACGTTGTGGGAGAGTTCTTTAAAACACTTCCAGAATACCCAATGCAACGTGGCACAGCGATGAACCCTGCTTCACTAAACTACGACTCTCTAAAAATGCAAGAGAAGCTGCAACAACTAGACAAAGTTGAACAAGAAATCAGCAAGTTTAAGTAAACTAAGTTAACGTTAGTTAATCAGTAACATAAGCCAGCAGACCATTCTGCTGGCTTATGTGTATCGCCACATAGGAACTTACTTAAATCGCCTGTTTAGCCTATACAAAGTGGGCATTGTGAGTACAAACTGAAAAACAAAAAAAGGAGAGCTAACCTGCTCTCCTTTGTATTTTAACCGTGGATAAACTAAGCCACATTAACCGATTTAGCTAAACTGCTACTTTGGAAAAACTCATCATGCAATGCGCAAATCGCGTGCTGGTATTCCTTATCACCGACAACAAATTGAACATTTACATTTCTCAATGATGAGTGCAGTGCAACTGGCGTAACGCCATTATTCATCAATGCAAGCACACCTTTCGCCAACGTCTTATTGGTATCAATTTGAGAACCGATGGCTGAGATAAGCGCGACCATACGGCCTTTAATCGAGGCATTCGGATAACGTTTCTCTGCTTTGTACAATACTTTGTTTAAGCTATCAGTACTGCCACCTAGATAGTAAGTAATAGAGTTCGCGTTCATCTCTTTACCAACCAAACTTACACGAGCATCGGAGATGATTTCCATCAATTCGTAACTAACGTTATCGGCTTTTCCTACCATTGCTTGGTCAAACAAATGCAGTGCAAATACTTTTTCTTTACCTGCGATGATCTCGACTTTGTCTTCTTCCGGACGATAGCTTGAAGAGATCAAAGTACCTTCGTGTTCAGGTTCGAATGTATTTTTAATCTGTAGCTCAATACCACTTTCACGCAAACCCGCAGCGGCATTTGGGTGAATCGCTTCCATGCCAAGGTTGGCAAGTTGGTCTGCTACGTCATAGTTTGTACTACCAATTGGTAATACTTTTTCAGGGCCAACAACGCGTGGGTCCGCTGAGCTCAAGTGGTACTCTTTGTGAATTACTGCTAAATCCGCTTTTGTTATTGCTGCAATTCGGCTAAATGTCATCTCACTATAACCTCGGTCATAAGTGTGCATTAGGCCCTCTTTACAGTAAGCATAACCTGTCACGATTGGCAGTTCTTTTGATACATCGATATCAGCAAACGCGTCACTGATCGACTCATCAAGGCTTCTTGGCGCTTGATTATCCCAACCAGACAGGTCAACGAACTTAGCGTTAATACCCATATTTTTTAGTTTTAGTGCTGTGTTGTAAGCACTATGTGCCTCACCGATAGACGAGAGAAACTCTCGAATTTGAGGCAAGTACTGGCGCAACGAAAATTGACCGTACTGACAGGTTTCTAAAATATTCGCGATACAGTTTTTCGCTTCAGCAATGCGGGAGCGAATGAATTTATCCGCACGGATACGATTCATTGGGTCCGCAAAAATATTTTCATTGGTCAGCAACATACGGCTTTCAACGTACGCTAACGCTTCTTCCCATTTGTCGTCGCGTTTCGCGATAAGCTGATAAACGCCTGGTTTACTGGTTTTTTTACACTCAAGCAGCGCATCGGTCATACCACCGTATGCAGATACGACAAAAATACGATTGTATGGTGTTTTGGGACGAAGAATAATATTGTCGAGAACAGCATCAAATGCTGTCATTGATGTACCGCCGATTTTTTCTACGGTAAATGTCATGATAAGCCTTTTTTTGATTGGTAACTTTAAAAAGAAAAAAGAAGAGATAGTTAAGTGTGGGGTGGCAAAGCACCCCACCATCATCTTTTAGTCAACGAGAGGATAAACACCGTTTTCATCGTGCACTTCAGCGCCAGTAATCGGTGGGTTAAACACACACGCCATTACCATTTCTTTATTCTTATAAGCTCTCAAGTAGTGCTCATCGTGTTTATCAAGGATGTATAATGTACCTGGTTTAATTGGGTACGTTTCTCCACCTACAACTTCAATCTCACCTTCACCACTCATACAAAACACCGATTCAAGGTGGTTTTGATAGTGAATATGAGTTTCTGTATCTTCATAAATCGTTGTGATGTGGAAAGAGAAACCCATGTTGTCGTCTTTCAACAACATGCGGACACTTTCCCAGTTATCTGAAACAACACGTCGTTCGCTGTTGCGGCATTCATCTAGAGTTCTGACGATCATAATTAAAATCCTTATTAAGATGCTTGTTTGAAATGTTTCGCAGCGATAGTCTCTACTGCATTTTCAAAGATGCTTAGTCCTTGATCTAGCTCTGATTCGCTGATAGTTAGTGGACAGAAGAACTTCACAACTTCATCGTCTGGACCCGCTGTCTCTATCACCATTCCATTCTCGAAACAGTTTTTCGCAATTTCAGATGCCATGTCACCATTGATACATTCAATACCAACCATCATGCCGCGGCCTTTTTTCTGCACAAACATTTGTGGAAAGCGACGAACACAACGGTCAATAACAGCACTTACCTTGTCTGAACACTGCTTGATGTGTGTTTCAAAATCATCGTTTGCCCAGTAAATTTCTAGTGCTTTTGCAGCAGTAATAAAGGCGTGATTATTGCCACGGAACGTACCGTTATGCTCGCCTGGCTTCCACTGGTCAAGCTCAGGCTTAAGTAATACGACAGCCATCGGCAAACCGTAACCACCGATCGACTTCGATAGCGTCACGATATCCGGTTGGATACCAGACGGCTCGAAACTAAAGAAAGTACCGGTACGTCCGCAACCTGCTTGAATGTCATCGACAATCACAAGAATGTCATTGGCTTTACAGATTTTGCTCAAACGTTGTAACCACTCGTTTGAAGCAGCATTTAAACCACCTTCACCTTGCACAGTTTCAAGAAGTACAGCGGCTGGTTTATCCATACCTGCAGAGTTATCATTTAGCATGGTTTCGAACAGCGCGAGACCATCTACGCCAGCGTAACCTTCAAATGGAATACGAGTGACGTTACTTAGACTAGAACCGTTACCTTGTCTGTGATGCTGGTTACCCGTTGCAGCCAGTGCGCCAGCAGTACAACCATGGAAACCGTTAGTAAACGCAACGACGCTGTCGCGGCCTTTTACTTTTTTAGCCAGCTTCAATGCCGCCTCAACAGCGTTAGTACCTGTTGGGCCCGTAAACTGAACCTTGTAATCCAAGTTTCTTGGTTTAAGGATGTAAGTATCCAACGCTTCCAGAAACGATGCTTTCGCTTCTGAGTGCATATCCAAACCGTGAGTAATACCGTCCATTTCAATGTACTCAAGCAACGCTTGTTTTAGTACTGGATTGTTATGGCCGTAATTTAGAGATCCCGCTCCAGCAAGGAAGTCTAAGTATCGTTCACCTTGTTCTGTTTCTAGCCAGCAGCCTTTCGCTTTACGAAAAACGACCGGGAAATTGTTTGAATATGAGCGTACGTTGGATTCCTGCTTTTTGAAAATATCCATGATGAGACCGTTTTTAATTCCTATTGTTTGAGGATTATTTGAGAGGAATGCGATACAAATATTCTGTATCGTGTTTGCCTTTAAAGTGGGCTTCTTCATCCAAAAATGTGCTTACTTGGCCAGAATTGCCGTTCATCGCATCTAACTTTTTGAACAGTGCCCAAGAGGCTTTATTATCTTCCGTGATGGTAGTTTCTACCGATTTAACACCGCCTAATTCCTCTCGGGTGAGAAGTTCTTTCAACATGCGGAATGCTAAACCATGACCTCTAAAGCGAGGTGAGACTGCAACTTGCCAGACAAATAAAACGTCTTGCTCGTCTGGTTTCTGATAACCGGAAATGAAACCTGCGATTTCGCCTTTTTGCTCAACCAAAATACTGGTTTTGCTGAAATGCGTAGACTGTAGGAAATTGCAATAAGATGAGTTCATGTCCAATGGAGGACAGTCTGCAATCAAGCTGTAAATGTCGTCACCATCAGAGATTTTAGGCTCACGAAAAATCCATTTTTTACTTGAGTCTTCTCCAATCTCTGGATAAAGGACCCAAGGTGCTGATGTGATCATGTGAAAATACATATCCTTTGAGGTCTAATTAAATTTCCTTTTTATTATGGGCATCCCTCGCGACTAAAAATCAAATAATCCGCCTTTTTATCGGTATTTTTGTGATTCAAATCACAAAAATAAACCTATTAACCAAAAGTTAAAATAGTTCGAGGTCTAATTTATTAAATAGTAACCTAAATGCACAGTACAAAAAACAACCAGAATAAGACCGTTTTCCATGCTGTTCATTTCTCAGAGAAAAATAGAAATCCAAAAAAAAGCGGCATGCTTTCGCATACCGCTTTTATCAATAATTTAACTGCTGATACTAGTTATTTTGATTTCTTAGAAACCGCCTTTGGACGAGGTTCATCCATCAAACCTTTTATCAAAGATACCGTTGCAACAAGTAAAACAATAGTAAACGGTAAACCAGTCGTCACCGCCATTGCTTGAGCAGCAGCTAGACCACCACCCAACATCAATGCAATCGCAACCAAACCTTCAAACGTACACCAGAACACGCGTTGTGGCGTTGGTGCATCGACCTTACCGCCCGCAGCAATAGTATCAATAACCAGTGATCCTGAGTCAGAAGAGGTAATGAAGAACACCACGACTAAGATAATGCCGACAAAAGATGTTATCTCAGCCAATGGCATAACATCTAACATGGCAAAAAGTTTTAAAGGTAGTTCTGCGTTAAACACCGCCTCGTAGCCATCATTAACGTATTGGCTAATTGCGTTACCGCCAAAAGCCGTCATCCATAACACACAAACTGAAGATGGGATAAGAATAACGCAAATAATAAACTCACGAACTGAACGACCGCGAGACACACGTGCGATGAACATACCCACAAATGGTGACCAAGAAATCCACCACGCCCAGTAAAACGCCGTCCAGCCTTGAGAGTAATTCACATCCTCTCGTCCAAATGGCATAGATAAGGCAGGGATATTAGCCACATAGGAAACGATGTTCTCGAAGAAACCAGTTAAAATCGCAATCGTCGGGCCAACAACAATAACAAATAGCAATAGCAGCGCTGCAAGACCCATGTTGATTTCAGATAAGATTTTCACGCCCTTATCGAGTCCAGCCACAACAGAGATTAAAGCGAGCGCAGTAATACCAATAATCAATATAACCTGCGTGGTATTGGTCATTGGGACATCAAACAGGAAGTTCAAACCCGTTGCGGCTTGAGACGCACCGTAGCCTAGCGATGTTGCTAAACCAAAAACCGTCGCTACCACTGCAAGAATATCGATAATATGACCAGTCCAACCCCATACACGCTCACCAAACAAAGGGTAAAAAATTGAGCGCATGGTGAGTGGCAAACCTTTGTTAAATGAAAAGATAGCCAGCCCAAGAGCCAAGAGCGCGTATATTGACCACGGATGAAGTGCCCAGTGGTAAATCGTCGCAGCCATCCCTAATGCCGAAGCTGCAGTTGCATCGCCCTCTGCACCACCTAGCGGTGCCCAGTCAGTACGTACACCATTCTCAACGCTCACGCCACCAATCGCAGAACTAAAATGGGACATCGGTTCTGATACACCGAAGAATACGAGACCAATGCCCATACCCGCAGCAAATAGCATTGCCAACCATCCAGCATAGGAGTAATCCGGTGTTGCTTCAGTACCACCGATTCGTACACGGCCTAATGGTGTGAAGATCAATCCGACACAGACAATGACAAAAATATTACCTGAAGCGAGAAAAAACCAGTCTAAATTGTGTAACAAACCTGCTCGTAGGTCTGCAAAAAACGGCTCTACCTGTTCTCGGAATAATAGTGTTATCACAACAAACATGACGATTGCTAAGCCAGAAATTGCAAAAACACGGTTGTGAATATCAAGGCCAAATGGGCCTACCTTTAGCGCAACGTTATCCTGACCAATTTGATAGTCAGTATCTATTGCGTTTACTTTTCCATCGGGGCGTTGAATGCCACCGTTATTATCGGTGCTCACGGATAATCTCCTTAAAAATACGTGACCAAGTTTAAATTACTTTCGTCGGAGTTCGAGTAATGAAACGTCTTCATCACTACCAAGCACATGTTCATAAAACATTGTTCTTATAAGCGGTTACTCAATCCGCCATCATAATCTTAAAGCCCCCTATCTCTCATTGCATTTTATTGTTTTCACCATAAATAACGCCTATTGCCAAACCGAAGATATTGGCATGTTTCGATTAAAGTGATACTGCAGTTGTGCTTGAAACAGCTCCGCAGTTGCTAACGCATCCGTCAGGGCATGGTGAGGTTGATAAGCAGGGAGGCCATATCTTTCACGAGCGTGCCCTAATCGTACAGAACCGGGTTTCTTGCCTTTCAACTTATTGATAAAACCTCTGCATTCACGGCGTTGTATCGCATACTCAATATCTAACGTATCAACAACAGGAAACTGTATCCCCTCTCCGATGCTATTTAGCAAGGCGTTATTAAAGAACTGCCTTTCAATGTTCTTGTAGTGAACAAGTACCACTTTGCCTGACAACGCATCCAATATTTCACCCAAGATCTGAGACAGCTGCGGCGCGTTTTTAACCTCAGAGTCAGTGATACCGTGAATAATGACAGACTCGTGGTTTAACTCTCTGTTTGGGTTAACGACCCAATGAGCAGAGCCATTACATTGAACACGATCAATAGTAAACGGGACAAGTCCGATCGTGAGAATGACATCCTCTTCCGAGTTCAATCCTGTTGTCTCAAAGTCTACCGAGACAAATGGCACTTGTTCAATTGGTGTTTCCCCATTAACCATCGGTGTCGAATAATAGCGTTTGAGCCTCTCGTCTTTCGCTTCTTTAGCGAGTTGCTTGAACAACATTGACCACTCTGGCGTCTGGGATGTATCCAACAAGGGATGTTCTTTTTCTGCCTTTTTTGAGAACCACATCATTTGCTACTTCTCTGGTATCGAAACTTAATGAAGTTCTGAGCGTTACTTAGAATTTGAAATGCTGCTTTTAAGTTTCGACGTTCAAATTCAGACATGTTCTCCGGCTCAATATTGTTGTCTGGCTCTTCTCCATTTTCTATATCAAGGGCTTGGTGACGAATTCGAACCATGTAGATTAGCTCCATCGCATCCCTTAAATCCAAACCTCGACCTTTCGGTAAAATGCCAGCATCATTAATGTCATCTAAACGGTCGAAAGAGTTTTGCGATCGCGAACCGATTGCCAGAGAATGCACCCGTATTAAATCGGCCAACGGAGCCGTCCCCCTTCGCTTCAAGTTAATCGAGTTGCGATGACGACCATCTTTCTCCATCACAAAGTCTTTGAAAAAGCCCAGTGGAGGCGTCCTACGTATTGCGTTATACGCCATACAAGCAAGAAAGCGGTTATTTCTTTTCGCTCGTCTCACAATAAAGCTGCTTAATTGCTCCGCCCATTTCACTCGCCCATGCACACCGAGGAGATCAAAAAAGATATTACTATTTAACAATCTCTCAGGGGTTGGATTGTCTATCCAGTTTCCAAAGCATTCTTCCCATTCTGCACGAGTTTTTCGCCATTCTGGGTTGGTAGCCATAATGTCTCCAGTACAATAAGCATAGCCGCATGCCGCTAAACCATCACAAACAAATTTAGCAAACTTTTCAAAGTACTCTCCGTGAATCTCAACGTCATAACTGTTATCGAGAATAAGCGCGTTATCTTGATCCGTTACAATTAGCTGCTCATCCCTCGCCATTGAACCCATTGCGACTAAACAATAAGGAATGGGCGCTGGGCCGAACTCTTGCTCAGCTAATTCAGCGAGGCGTTGTTTGAAACTACTGCCTATAACCGACATGGCTCGACCAATCATGTGCGCGTTGGCATCTTCATTGACCATTCTTACGAAACAGTCTTTTACTTGTTCAGAAACCTGCTTGAGATCCTCGACACTGGTTTGCTGAAAAATAGAGCTCACTAGCAATAGGCTGTTCTGAGATTCGTAACGAACGATGTCCGTCATGCCAATAATTCCTATCGGCTTTTTATCTTTTAAAATTGGTAAATGATGCACGTTGTAACGCAACATGGTTAACATGGCCTCAAACACATAGGCGTTATAATCCAATGAAACCACGTCATAACTCATGACCTCACTCACTGAAATATTGGTATCAATACCTTGAGCTAGTACGCGAATGCAAAGATCGCGATCAGTCAATATTCCAAGCAGCTGTTCATCATCTTCTTCTGTGAGCTCCTCTGTCGGGCGAATAATGAGCAGAGAGGTGACATTTTCCTCTGCCATTAGTATCGCAGCTTCCTGAATTGAAGCCGTTGCCTCCAGAGTTACTGGATCTCTTGCTAAGATTTTACGTGCCTTAGCGGTGGTAAAGTCATTGCTTTCGGAGCGGCTAGATATTGCGCTTCGCAAACGCGCGCTATCTTCCAGTTCCATGTAGTCCGCAAAGTTTTCAAACTCATCACAAAGTTCATTGAAGATGTTTTCCGGAATACAGTAAACGAGAGTGTCTTCTATCGCTTTGGCTGGCATACGTACGCGGTTGTTCATCAACAACCCCATCTGACCAAACAGTCCACCAGCATCAATCCTGTTGTAAAGTTCACCTTTACGTCGATAAATCTCTACCGCCCCACTTCTCACCATATACAAGTCGCGGATCGTATCTCCGAAGTTAAGAATTTTTGTTCCTTGCCGAAAGTATGCAACCTCGGCATTGAGAGCAATTTTTCTAAGCTGCTCTTCAGGTAGGTCATCAAAAGGTGGGTACTGGCTAATGAAATTGAGCACTTCTAACTGTTCGGCTTCCATTTTTTATTCCATACGTTGCCTAAACTACAGCGATAAATATCACCCTGAGTGAAATCAAGCAATAAATAAATCTAAGGATAACAGTACCTAACCGATTTCACAGGACCAAGCCTTAACCAAAAATTAGAGCTCTAACCTTTTTATATGTAGAGTTCTAAGCTATCACAGCTTATATCTATGCAAGCTAGTTGAGTTGAAATGTACAAAAAAATTCAAAATAAATTCAACCCTACGTCAGGGCAACGTTATGGCGGATAAAAACACATCACAAGCAATTGTTTTAAATATAAAAAATAAGAATTGAACATACCTTGCTCAACGAATTCTCTATGCACGGCAGAACTAGTTAACCAACCCCCTTTCGTTGAAAGTTGAACTAAAATTAATTAGAGTACAAATCGTTAAACAGTTATAAACACACGAAAAAGGACAGATAACATGGATCCCATACTGGAAGTTAAGGGACTGTATAAAGTGTTTGGAGAAGACCCAGATAGAGCCTTCTCGCTTATCGACAAAGGCGTCGATAAAGACGGTATTTTTGAACAGACAGGTTTAACAGTCGGCGTAAACGATGTATCTCTCACCATAAATGAAGGGGAAATTTTCGTAATCATGGGCCTTTCTGGCTCCGGGAAATCCACCCTTGTTCGACTTCTTAACCGGCTCATTGAGCCGACTAAAGGTAGTGTTTATCTCAAAGGAAGAGATATCGCCCACATCTCCGAGAGTGAACTTCGAGAAGTTCGTCGTAATAATATCTCAATGGTGTTTCAAAGTTTCGCACTCATGCCACACATGACGGTGATTGAAAATGCCGCCTTTGGTTTAGAACTTGCCGGCATCGATGTTAATGAGCGTCAGAAAAGTGCCCTTTCCGCCTTAGAAAGAGTGGGTTTAGACCCTTATGCAGAATCTTTCCCTGACGAATTATCCGGTGGTATGAAACAGCGCGTTGGTTTAGCGAGAGCGTTAGCCTGTGATCCTGACATCCTATTAATGGACGAGGCGTTTTCCGCTTTAGACCCATTGATCCGTTCTGAGATGCAAGATGAGCTTATTCGTCTACAGAACGATGACAAACGCACAATTGTCTTCATTTCTCATGATTTGGATGAAGCAATGCGCATTGGCGACCGTATCGCCATCATGCAAAACGGTGAGGTTGTTCAGGTTGGTACACCTGATGAAATATTACACAGTCCAGCAAATGATTATGTCGAAGCGTTTTTCCGCGGCGTAAACATCGCAAGTGTCTTGACAGCAAAAGATATCGCGCGCAAGAAGCCAGCGGCTGTTTTTAAGAAATCGGAAAATGACGGTCCAGGCTCTGCGATGCAGATTCTGATGGATCACGACCGTGATTACGGTATTGTCGTCGATAAATCTAGCCGATATTCCGGCATCGTATCTCTTGATTCACTACGTTTGGCTCATAAAGAAAACCGTTCGTTAGCCAGTGCTCAATTACCGGATGAAGTTACTCTTCAGCCTGATCAGTCAATTAATGACATTTTGGGTCTGGTTGCTGGTGTTCCTTATGCCGTGCCTGTCGTAGATGAGAAAGGAACTTACTTTGGTGTCGTGACTAAATCACGTCTTCTACAAACACTAGATAAGGATTAACACGATGTCTTCAGAGCAAACTAACAATGATCCCTGGTCAAATACTGCTCCTGCGCAAGATGATCCTTGGTCGCAAGGTACAGAGGCCGCGCCAAGTAATGATTGGCTCAACTCAGAAACTGTAGAGCAAGCACCATTCGATATTATGAACCCATTCCAAGATGCGGTTTTACCCCTCGATAGCTGGGTAGAGTCCGGTTTGAACTGGCTGGTGGAACATGGTCGACCTGTTTTCCAAGCAATACGAGTTCCAATCGACTTTATTCTAACGTCGTTTGAAACTGCTTTGGTGTCTACACCTGCGCCTATAATGGTACTCATTTTATTTTTGCTAGCGTGGCAGTTTTCCAATGTAAAACTTGGTTTTTCTACTCTTGTATCCCTTGTTTTCATCGGCCTAATTGGTGCGTGGTCACAAGCGATGACAACGCTAGCACTGGTGTTAACCGCCGTTTTCTTCTGTTTGCTTATAGGGCTACCAATGGGGATATGGTTGGCAAGGAGCCAAACCGCTGCCAAATTTGTTAGGCCAATATTAGATGCAATGCAAACGACTCCCGCGTTCGTTTACCTTGTGCCAATTGTTATGTTGTTTGGTATTGGTAACGTTCCTGGCGTAGTAGTAACGATCATTTTCGCCCTGCCTCCCGTTGTGCGCCTGACTATTTTGGGTATTCAGCAAGTACCTGAAGAGCTTATCGAAGCTGGCCACTCTTTCGGGGCAAACAAAAAACAGATGCTTTATCGCATCCAGTTACCGTTGGCGTTACCAACCATCATGGCAGGTGTAAACCAAACCTTAATGCTGTCACTTTCTATGGTAGTGATTGCTTCAATGATTGCTGTTGGCGGCTTAGGCCAAATGGTACTTCGTGGTATTGGCCGACTTGATATGGGTCTTGCTGCCGTTGGTGGCTTAGGCATCGTTATTCTTGCGATTTTGTTAGACCGTATCACCCAGGTGTTAGGGGTTAATGCGGGCAACACTAAACTTCGCTGGTATCACACAGGTCCTGTTTCATACCTATTAAAACTGAAAACAAAGACGAACCAAGACGATCTAAAACTTAGGAGAAACATCAATGAATAATTCATGGAAGAAAGCGCTCTCTGTTGGAGCTCTAAGTACTATCGCATTTTCAACTTATGGTGTGGCAAGTGAACTACCGGGTGAAGGTGTCACTGTTCAGCCTGTTCAATCAACCGTTGCAGAAGAAACATTTCAAACGTTGATCGTAAACCGCGCACTTGAAGAGCTTGGTTACGATGTTAAACCGACCAAAGAAGTGGACTACAACGTAGGCTACACCTCTATTGCTAAAGGTGATGCTACTTTCTTAGCGGTTGGTTGGTTCCCTCTTCACGCCGATAAGTACACGATGTCTGGCGGTGATGATAAGTTCTTCCGTAAAGGCCAATACGTAAGTGGGGCTGCGCAAGGTTATTTGATCGATAAGAAAACCGCGGAAAAATATAACATCACGAACATTGGTCAGTTAAAAGATCCAAAATTGGCGAAGCTATTCGATGCAAACGGCGATGGCAAAGCGGACTTAACTGGTTGTAACCCAGGTTGGGGTTGTGAAATGGTTGTTGAACATCAGTTGGATGCTTTCAAACTCCGTGACACAGTAACACACAACCAAGGTAACTACGCAGCGATTATCGCTGATACGATCTCACGTTACAAAAAAGGCGATCCGATTCTTTACTACACTTGGACACCGTACTGGGTAAGTGGCGTTTTAGTTCCAGGGAAAGATGTTGTGTGGTTAGAAGTGCCATTCTCTTCACTTCCTGGTGAGCGTAAGGACATTGATACGACACTAGAGAACGGTAAGAACTACGGCTTCGAGATGAACTCTATGCGCATCGTTGCCAATAAAGAGTTTACAGAAAACAACCCTGCTGCTGCAAAGCTGTTTGAAATCATCAAACTAAATATCAATGATGTTAGTGCGCAGAATATGATGATGAGCCAAGGTAAGAACAGCTCAGCGGACATCGAGTCTCATGTAAATGGCTGGATCAAAGCGAACCAGAAAAAGTTCGACGCATGGGTCGAAGAAGCGAAGAAAGCCGCAATGTAATCATGCCTTTATCAACCTCTAGAGCCAGTTGGTGTTATCAACTGGCTCTTTTTTTACACAAACGCCCCTCCCCCTTACATGGACATACCAACACTTACACTACTCGACCATAAACCCACATTATAATTCACGTTTATTTCACGCTTGCTTTGCTAAAAACAACACAACATAACAATTAAACTATTCGAATAAATATGAAAAACTTATCAAAGAGCTCTGTGTGGGGGCCTTTGCAGCCAATTGCTGCCTTTTCTTTGTTTTCGCTTCTATTTCTGTCTATCTCAAGAGTTTTGCTAGCTTTTTGGCAGATTGACCGTATTGACTCTCTAAACGACTTAATTTACATCCTAGGTCAAGGTTTGCGCGTAGATATTGCAACGCTTTGCTGGTTATTTATTCTTCCAGCACTGTTTTCAACCTTCATGCCATTAACCGGTAAGATGGGAGAGTGTTGGAAGCGAATATTACGCATATGGATGGTTTTAGGGCTTTGGGTGCTTGTATACATGGAGCTCGCAACAGCGCCATTCATTCAGGAATACGACCTACGTCCAAACCGCCTGTTTGTGGAATACTTAATCTACCCAAAAGAAGTCTTGAGTATGCTCTGGACTGGCTACAAATTAGAACTGTTTATTGGTGCGTTAGGTACAGTTTTAACCATCACTTTAGGTTGGAAGTGGAGTAAGAAACTGACCGATAAGGCGCAGCAGGTCAACTGGAAATGGCGACCACTATTGGCACTTTTCGTTGTTCTTTTTGGGGTTGCAGGTGCTCGATCATCTTTAGGTCACCGCCCGCTAAATCCTGCTATGGTCGCCTTTTCTAACGATCCACTGCTTAACGACTTAGCACTGAACTCATCTTACTCATTGTTGTTTGCGGTTAATAGCATGAAGTCAGAAAAGAGTGCTGAGCAGTTCTACGGAAAAATGGACACTCAAAAGATGTTGGAATTAGTTCGCACTTCATCAACAAAGTCCGACTTCACCCCTTCATTACTCCCAACCATGAACAGTAACCCCGCGACTTACCAGGGTAAACATAAAAACTTAGTGATTTTGCTACAAGAAAGCTTAGGCGCCCAATTTGTCGGTGCTTTGGGTGGTTTGCCTCTAACACCAAACCTTGATGAACTCATGAAGGAAGGTTGGCAGTTCACACAAATGTACGCCACTGGTACTCGTTCTGTTCGTGGAATTGAAGCCGTAACCACGGGCTTTCCTCCATCTCCGTCTCGCGCGGTAGTGAAGCTGAGTAAAAGCCAAACGGGTTTCTTTACCATCGCGGACTTACTGAAAGCTCAAGGCTATCACACGCAATTTATTTACGGCGGTGAAGCCAACTTTGACAACATGAAAACTTTCTTCTTCGGTAACGGTTTTGATCAAATAGTAGAAGAAGACGATTATAACAACCCAAGCTTTGTTGGCTCTTGGGGTGTTAGTGATGAAGATCTATATAACAAAGCAAACGAAGAGTTTGAACGCCTTTCAAAAAGCGACAAACCTTTTTTTAGCTTAGTTTTTACGTCAAGTAATCATAGCCCTTATGAGTATCCAAAAGGCAAAATTGAGCCATACGATTCAGAATATATGACGCGTAACAACGCCGTTAAATATTCCGATTACGCTTTGGGCACTTTCTTTGAAAAGGCGAAAAAGTCATCTTATTGGGATGATACCATTTTCATTGTAATTGCAGATCATGATGCACGTGTTTCTGGCGCTAACCTTGTTCCAGTTAAGCACTTTCACATTCCAGCATTGATCCTTGGTAAAGGCATTCAACCACGTAAAGATGACCGCATAGCAAACAACATAGACATGCCGCCTACACTGTTATCTCTGATTGGGGTAGATGCTAAAACACCGATGATTGGTCGTGATTTAACGAAGCCACTGGCTCGCGAAGATGAACGCGCAATGATGCAATACGACAAAAACTTTGGTTATTTAACGCGCGACAATCTCGTTGTGCTTTCCCCTGGTGAAAAGATATCGACCCTGGCGTACGACTTTAAAGACCAAACCATGAAGCCGCTAGAGGTGGACGAATCTATTATCGAGCGTGCAAAAGCAAACGCATTATTTGCATCTAAAGCGTATCAAAACAACTGGTATTCTTCCAAACACACTCATTAATACCAATGATTCCGCTGATAAAAAGGAGCTAAACGGCTCCTTTTTCTTATTCTGTCACTTACCTTCGAGAATGTTCTACTGACAACTCCTGTCGTTCCTTTCCGTTAGATTGCCCCTACTATTTCTAATTGATTAAGGAACAAACCATGCTGACTATCAATTCATTCGTTCTCTACGTTGAGGACATCCACATAAGCCAAGTTTTTTATTCGAAACTGTTCGAACGCAAAGTCACGCAGTTGTCTCCAACCTTCGCCGCTATTCCACTGACCGAAGGCTTAACGTTGACACTCAAGCAAAGAGATAATCTTTCACCCTACAGCGGAATTAGAGGTGGTGGCACCGAGTTGTCTTTATCGGTGCCCAATAGTCATATGCTAGAGCGCATTTACAAGCGCTGGAAAGACCTAGGTGTTGAGTTTGTTCAACCACCAGCGACATCAGTGTATGGGTTAAATTTTATGGCTATCGATCCAGATAAGCATCGCATTCGTGTTTTCATAAATGAATAAAAATGCGTTAAAAATGCTTTTTACCCATTCCCAATGTGACTTCAATAAATTAGACTCAAGGAAACATCAAAAGCGGCGTAGTAATAAGAAGGAATGCCCATGAGCTCAAGTATGATCCTTAGCGAATCCCTAATCGAGAGCGGAAGAGATATCCCCCTCAAAGAACTGCTTTATGCAAAGCGCGTGCTGGATAACTACATGGCAGTAGCCAAAGAAAGTAGCCCGCTTGAGCTATTAACTGAGATGAAATCGGCAGCAAAGCAAGTAGAATACTTTACAACGACGAGTAACCCGTGTGAGGCTCGTAATGTCATCAGTCAGATGATTGATAAAATCGACACCGCGGAATCTTTTGATTCGTTCAAAGCATTAGCAGGTAAGCCATCTCAAGCACTCAATGAACTAATTGAAGATCGAGCTCAGCTGATTAAACACGAACGAGAACTCCTGCTCGCCTCAGGCTATGACGCCTCACGAATCTAATATACGCGATAGGCTAAAAGTCATAGCTAACAACGAAAAAGGAGCTCTTAAAGAGCTCCTTTTGCTTTTCAAAAATCGGATACAAAAGACTTAAAGGCCGATATCTTCCGTTATTGCTTTGATTTGTTTGAGGTCCATTTTATAGACTTCAATCATTTGATCGACCTGACTTAGTCGTGAATTAGCTTCGTCATGTTTATCACACGCGTCCGACTTCACGTCCCAAGATTTGCCTTCTAAAAATACGTCACACTCTTTCTTGAGTTTCTCAATCTTAGGTAATAATTTCGACCGTTCTTTCTCGAGAGACTCTAAATCTTGCGAAATTTTTAGCTCTTTCTGGAATACTTCGCGGGACCGCTCAAACATAGTCGCTTGCATATCCGCTTGACGACTCAACTTCTCATTTTCTGACTTCGTCGTGTTGATCTTATCTGCCTGCTGCTTCAATTGAGACTCTAGTGACAAGTTAACCTTCTCGACCTCAGTCAATTGCTTTTGCAACTTCTTAAGTGCTTTCTGATGAGCTTCATCTTTCGCGGCGAGTAACTCACTAACTTGGTTTTGTATCTCTTGGTCAAGCGCCTCTTCACGCACTTTTACTTGAGATGCCAACTGGGTTTTATCTTGCGTTAGTGCTTGATACTTTTCTTCTAATACGTGGTAAGTCGATTCCCACTTGTTCGCAGTGACAACCGATCCAACAAGGCCACCAAATGCCAAGCCTAACACCGCAGCGATTGCGATATAGATATGCGTACGTTTGTCACGCTCTTCAATGACAACTACGTCGTCTTGCTCTTCCATTTTGTTCTGAGAACTCACCGTATACTACTCCAAGGACTCTTTTACTTTGCTAGCGGATCAATTCCACAAACATAATTGATGCTGTATAAATCAGAAATGCGCCAATTAATGTTATAACGGTCGCTTTTTGGACTTTTTCATTGGTTCGATAACGAAACAGCACAAATGCTACTGCAATCAACACCGCAATGGCTAATAATCTGGTCATACCGCCTCCTTGTCCACTCATGAAAAACTGCCTAGGTCCGTAGACTGTTTCACAAAGATTCATTGTAACCCATTTATACGTACCATAAGGTCAACTTAGCGTAGATTTTAAAATAAGTGCTCCGATTTTAATCAATTTTGTGTCCTTAATTGAATAACTTATGTCGTAACGGTCGAAACACATTTATCGTTCTGAAGTGTTTTTGGGTTCCATTCCCTAACCCAATAAATTTTATTTATGCCGTGACTCGCACAAAAAGATTGGCAAACATACCTTCATGAAAATTGATGAGGTTATTTCATTGAAAATAAATTGACATAGGGTGTTGAAATGGACCAAAAACATGATAGAGTTCACACGTTAATGATGACCAGCATCATTAACTAACCTTTACTCATTTAATTGAGTAATTGTTCCGATGAAGACTGCAGGAGAGTGGTTATTAATCAAATTTTAACATTTGATTAGCATAACTCGCCGAAGAATTAACTATTTCAGGTGCTACCTAGGTAGCGGGGACTGTAGTTGGAGGAACCTCTGGAGAGAACCGTTAAATCGGTCGCCGAAGGAGCAAGTCTTGCACTCACGCAAGGTGAAACTCTCAGGCAAAAGGACAGAGGAGTGGAAAGTTACAACCTAACTATTTTGCTTGGCCTTCCCGCCTACAACCAATAGCTTAGTTCTTTTAGAGATCGTTGATCTCGTCCTTTCCCTCTTCTCCTTATTAGTTGTTTTATTAAGGGGAAATCATGAACAACCTACAATCTTTACTACAAACCATCGATAATTTTGTCTGGGGTCCACCGCTGCTTATTTTGCTAGTAGGTACAGGGGTTTACTTCACTTTTAGCCTTGGCTTGATCCAGTTTAAACACCTCCCAACAGCGCTAGCGATGGTATTCAGTAAAGATAAGTCATCTAATACTCAAGGTGACGTTTCTAGCTTTGCAGCTCTTTGTACTGCGCTCTCAGCAACAATTGGTACTGGTAACATTGTTGGTGTTGCCACAGCAATCAAACTCGGTGGACCAGGCGCTCTATTCTGGATGTGGCTCGCTGCCCTTTTCGGAATGGCGACTAAATACGCCGAATGTTTGTTGGCGGTTAAGTACCGAAGAGTCGATGATAAAGGCCAAATGATTGGTGGCCCAATGTATTACTTGCAATACGGTGTTGGCTCAAAAGCTCTCGCGATCATGTTTGCAGTGTTTGCTTTGGGTGTTGCTTGTTTTGGTATCGGTACGTTTCCACAAGTAAACGCGATTCTGGATGCAAGTGAGATATCTCTTGGTGTTAACCGTGAGCTATCTGCCTTCGTACTAACTCTTTTGGTTGCTTTCGTAACTTTGGGTGGCATCAAATCCATTGCTAACGTTGCAGGAAAAGTGGTTCCTACCATGGCTGTATTTTATGTGTTGGCGTGTTTAAGCGTGATCATCATGAATGCAGACCAATTGTTCAATGCCGTTGAATTAGTGCTGGTTTCAGCCTTTACATCAACAGCAGCGACTGGTGGTTTTCTAGGTGCAAGCATCATGTTGGCAATCCAATCAGGTATCGCTCGCGGTGTGTTCTCAAATGAATCTGGTTTGGGTAGCGCGCCTATGGCAGCAGCAGCAGCGAAGACAGACTCTTGTGTTAAACAAGGCCTAATTTCAATGACGGGTACCTTTTTCGATACCATCATTATTTGTACCATGACAGGCCTTGCTCTAATCCTGACCGGTGCATGGCAAAGTGACCTTGCTGGTGCCGCGATGACGACTCATGCTTTTGCGGTGGGTTTAAATGCAGATACATTTGGCCCTATGCTCGTCTCAATCGGTTTGATGTTCTTCGCTTTTACCACCATTCTTGGTTGGAACTACTACGGTGAGCGTTGCGTTGTGTTCCTGTTCGGAACTAAAGCTGTGCTTCCATACAAACTGATTTTCGTTGGCTTGGTGGCATCTGGTGCATTCCTTCACCTCGATATGATTTGGCTACTGGCTGATATCGTAAACGGTCTGATGGCAATTCCTAACCTGATTGGTTTGATCGCACTGCGTCACGTCGTACTGGCAGAAACCAAACTGTTCTTTAGCTCAACATCGCAATCAGGTGAAGCAGTGAAAGCTTAGTGAAACGACAGCTGTTCGGTCACAAACTACCAGTAACGGAGAGCAAAGCACATTAGAAATGGTAAAAACATAAAGCCCGCTATTATTTAGCGGGCTTTATTTATCTTCGGTTAAATGGTTAATCTCTCAACCATTGATGCTCAACGTTTTCTCCACGTTCTTCAAAAAACTTCGCATTTTTTTGCTTGAATTGATCCGCTTTCAACTCTGATAGCGGCCAGTCTAAAAATGCTTCTGTTACAAACGAGTCGCCGACACCAACCTCAATCGATTCCAGATGTTTCCCGATGTAGCGATAAAAGTAGCCTTGCCCAAACGCATCGCACACCATAGGTACATGCCTGACACGTTGATGATTGACAGAGACCGAAGCCCAAGTCGTCGTTTTAGGTTCACAGGTTTGCTCTTTTACAACGTCGACCTCAAATTTATTGTCCATAGTTGTCGAAACAAAAACGACAATAGCGTCATGCAAATACACACGCCTGAGCAATAACTGTTTAGTGTCTTGAGTTCGCGTTTGTTGTATTCCATTAGCAAAAGGTTCGAAGTAGCCCCAGTGCCAAGACCAGATCATGCCGCGTTGCGCAAACTGTACTTGTGGCCACGTATGCCAAGCAACAGCGGCACCTATCCCCACAATAAATACAGCGAGTAGTATCAACAATCGATAAATATTACGCATTAAACGGGTTTTTCAATTAATAACTTCACACCAAGTGCGACTAATACTGCGCCCGTCGCGCCTTCCATCCACTTCATAAAGCTTGCATTCTTTAGTAGATTTTTAGCCGAGTTAAGCGCGCCAGCTAAACCACACTGCCAAACCATCGCAATAGCAAAGTGTACAGATGCCATCATCATTGATTGAAGCAAGGGTGAACCTTCTGGATTCACAAACTGTGGCAAGAAAGCCAAATAGAAGACCGCCGTTTTCGGGTTCAAGACGTTAGAAAGAAAGCCCTCTCTAAAAGAGCGCTTACCATTAAACACTTCGTGAATCTGCTCGGTCACGGTCAATCCATCTTTCGACGACATTAGCGCTTTTAAACTGCTCAAACCAAGCCAGATAAGATAAGCTGCGCCAATCATTTTTACGATTTGGAACAACTCTGCTGATTGCGCAAGAATCGCCGAGATACCAACCGCAGAAAAAAAAGCATGTACGAATAAGCCAAAGCAAATCCCTAGACTGGTTGTACATCCATCTTTTAGGCCCGATCGGCTAGTGTTACGGATAACAAGTGCAGTATCTAAACCTGGCGTTAACGTTAAAATCGTAATGGCAATAATAAATGCCTCGAAATTCAAAATATCCATATTATCGTGATAATTAATTGTCAATCCTTCATCAATACCGCCAATCCACAAGATTCGCAAGCTTCTTTTTTAAGAGAGCTATACAACTGGGTGAGTTTATGGACAATGGGTTGGAGTTAATTGTTAATTATTAGTAAATTAACGCAGGTTGCTTAGTGCAACACCATATGAAGGACCCGTTATCGGGTGTTTAGGGAAAGAACAAAAGAATAAGAGTAGTCACATGAACGCATTTACAAAACTCGTTGAACATTCCAAAAAAGTGGCAAATTTTGAGCATCTATCAGCCATCATAGATTGGGATCAAGCGGCGGTCATGCCACCTGGTGGCGCTGAAGCACGCTCGAATGCCACGGCAGAGCTCGATGTACATATCCATTCTTTAATGACTCAACCGCACTTGGGAGAGCTTTTCGCTCAGGCAGAAGAAGAGACGCTGTCTACAAAAGAAAAATCTATCCTAAGAGAAATGAAGCGTGGGTGGCAGCAAGCTAACTTACTACCAGAATCATTAGTTCAAGCTCAATCTCTTGCTGGCTCCAAATGTGAACATGCATGGCGTACGCAACGTGGAGAAAATGACTGGGCTGGTTTTGAAAAGAACTGGGCTGAAGTCGTAAAGCTATCGCAGGAAGAAGCGCAAATTAGAGCCGAAGCAAATGGCACGACTCCTTATGATGCCATGCTCGATGTTTATGAACCTGGCACAACGTCTGCGTCGTTAGACATTCTTTTTGCTGACGTGAAAACCTGGCTTCCTACTTTGATCGATGAAGCGCTTGAAAAACAACAATCAGACAACATCTTATTGCCAACTGCACACTACCCTGCGGAAAAGCAAAAAGCGCTCGGTTTGGAAGTCATGAAGCTACTTCAATTCGATTTTGAACACGGTCGACTTGATGAGAGTACCCACCCATTTTGTGGCGGTGTACCGACAGATGTGCGTATTACGACACGTTATAATGAAAACGAGTTTGTCCAATCATTGATGGGGATTGTCCACGAAACTGGCCATGCTCGATACGAGCAAGGGCTACCAAAAGATTTATCAGGAACACCCGCGGGAGAAGCTCGCTCTATGGGTATTCATGAATCACAATCACTCTTCTTTGAAATGCAAATAGGACGAAGCAGCGCGTTTATCGATCACCTCGCTCGACTGGCTTCTAACCATTTTTCTGGTAGTGAATTCGAAAAAGACAATTTAGCCAAAATTTACACTCGCGTAGAAAAAGGCTTTATTCGCGTAGATGCTGACGAACTAACATATCCTGCTCACGTTATTCTTCGATATGAAATTGAGCGAGATCTCATGAACGGCGTCATCAAACATACAGATGTACCAGAACTCTGGAACGAAAAGATGAAAGCGTACTTGGGGCTATCAACCGAAGGAAACTTCAAAAATGGCTGTATGCAAGATATCCATTGGACAGACCCTCAGCGATCGCACATCACTTCCACTAACAGACTGAAAAATAATGAAAAGCGACTAAGCAAGCACAACTATAAAGATGGTTGCATGCAAGACATCCATTGGTGCGATGGAAGTTTTGGGTACTTTCCAAGCTACACGCTGGGAGCCATGTACGCAGCTCAATTTATGGCAGCTATGAAACAATCAGTAGATGTAGATGGAGCAATCCTTAGAGGAGATCTTACGCCAATTTTTGTCTGGCTATCTGATAATATCTGGAGTAAAGGTAGCTTGTTAAGTACAGATGAACTAGTCAAGCAAGCTACAGGGGAAACACTTAATATACAGCACTATAAGGATCACCTAAGAAGTCGCTACTTGTAAAAGTAATACATTCACAAAATAACAACAAACAACAATAGGAAGAGGGCATAATGCTTACTTTTAATACGTTAAAAGAACGTCACCGTCGTGAGCGAAATAGCTATTCGCAATCACTTTCTACTCGTGTGCATCGCTCTCTAAGTTGGCTAAAGAAAGCAGAAGCATGCGAAGATGATGATTCTACATTTACTTTCCTTTGGATAGCTTTCAACTCAGCTTACGCTCAAGATTTTGAACAAAAAGCAAACTACGGTGAGCGTGGCTTGTACCAAGAGTTTCTATCTCGCCTTGTTGAACTAGATTCTGAAAAACTTTTATCTGAGATCGTTTGGCAAAACTACTCTGGTGCAATCAGAGCTACGCTCGACAATGAATTTATACTTGAAAGCTACTGGCAATACCACTCAGGTCGAATCTCTGAAACAGATTGGAAAGAAGCACGAAGTAAAGCAAAAATCGCTGCAAATTCTGCATTAGGACACAGCAACACGGCTTCCGTACTTTCTATCGTCTTTTCTCGGTTATATACCTTACGCAATCAGATTATCCATGGAGGTGCGACATTCGGCAGCTCTGTAAATCGTCAACAACTCAGGGATTGCACTACATTACTGGAACAAATTATTCCAGTTATCATTACAATTATGATGGACAGTAGTAAAGAGTTGTGGGGAGATCCTGTTTATCCACTGATAAAGGATTGAATAAGCTTAGAGAATGCGACATTCAATGTTTGTCGCTCTTCTATTTTTGAACCTACATAGCCTTTTCTTAGATTCCACAAGTGTTCAAGCCTTGCAAAGTGGCATATCTAAAAATCATCTACAGCGACATACGAGTTTGGTCTAACAAACACATCAACTTAATACTCGGCAGGTGACAATACGGTAATGGCTATTATTGTCACTAGCCAAGTTCTGAAGTAACAAGACCTCGACTGGATAGTTCTTTAAGGCATATGGAGGCTGGTAATAGTAGTAATCAATATTAAGGCTCTAGTCGGTTAATTTGGCCAATAACGTTACGCCTCTTTATGGAACTTTATTCACATTTTATTTGTAAACGTTTGAGTTAACTAAGCAGTGAACTCTTCTGGTACGTGTATAAGATTGGCATTATCCCCGAATAAGTCTTAGAGGCATTTAAAACCCTACTCTTGAAGCTTCTATTGGATAATTAGCACAACTAATACGACACATTACGACGTAGTACTATGTATTCTCAATGCCTGTGTTAAAACTGATGTGGGTAAATGATGGTATTTGATTCTATCAAGATACACGAAAACAGAGTTAACTCTCATTACGAGAAGACTCTGCTAGAAACGATTTCTCATTTAGAACAAGAAAACAAAACACTTCTACAAAAAATCACGCAACTAGAATCACGACTAAATCATGATTATCTAACAAAGCTTAAAAGCCGAGAAGCTGCTCTGAACGCTATAGATTCGTCTTTGAACAACAATAAGGTTCATACTATAGCAATTGTATTTATGGATATGGATAATTTAAAATTAATCAATGACTATGGTGGTCATATCTTAGGTGATGAGGCGTTGAAACTCTTTGGTTCAACTTTAAAGTTATTAGAAAAGCCTGCACACTGCATATCTCGTCTAGGAGGAGATGAATTTATTGCGATCTTACCAAATTACACAGAAAGTCAAGTACGTGAATGGTGCTTTGCACTAGATGAAACACTTCAAAAAATCAAACCATTGATCTTCAATACACAAGAAATCAAAGTTACAGTTTCAACAGGATATTATTTATATGACAAGCTCTCTGATAACCTACCTAAAACCAGTCAGGATATGATTGAGTTGGCTGATTTTTCTATGTATGAGTCTAAAAGAGAAAAGTTTACAATAAGAAAAAGACCTCCCACAACACAGATGATTCAACATATACCTGTTCAACTTGAAAATGCAAGTGTCAAAAAATGAAAATTATCCGTACTTCTAGACGCCAGTGAACCTGCAATCTCAGGTAACGTTACATCGAAAAATCCTTTAAAGGCAGATATAAATTTTATCTTTGAGGAAAAATAAATATTATTCCGAACATGCTCATTCATTACTTTCCACAATCGCTCTATTAGAATTAAGTTTGGACTGTATGGCGGTAAATAATGAAACTCGATATTGAGTACTTTTGCTGCATTTATCACCAATTCTGTTCGGCGATAATGCCGCACTATCTAAAATTAGGTGAACTTTCTGCTCTAATGGATAGTGCTCTTGCTTCAGTTTCGCTAAGAAGCGAACAATGCATTCGCTGTTGATCGTGTTGTAGTTTTCAGTCACTGTCGCACCAATATCTTCCAGAGATAAGGCGCCGATAATATTAAGGCGAGTATGGCTACCCGTAGTTTCATGAGCTTGTTCTAACACTTACGGAGCCAGCCATATCTCAACTTAGTCGATTGAGTTGGATCAACTGCATCCATAAATAACACGGGTGTATTACTCTGTTTTAGAGCTTTGTAATATCAACAAAAGCCTGTTGTTGCTCCGTGTTAAACTTGTGAGTAACCCCTTTGGGTTTCTTATATGAGATTGTGATGTAGCCACTTGCTCATACCAGTAACGGCATAGCGAATACCAAACTCAGTCTCTACATAAGTGACAATTTGATGGGTATGAAAGTAAGTCTCTCAGCTAGATTTTCGATGGGCTGCATGGTTTGGACAGCAGAAAGTCGGCTCTGGCTACCATCATTTCAGGCTTATTTTTTCTGAGAGAACATAATCACTGAGATGACGAGCAACTGTCGTTTCGTGAATACGAAATCATGCTCTGGTTCCAGCATTTAGAAGCAAGTAAAACTGCTTTGATACGATCACACTCTCGACTATCACGAGTTGAATCGTGCATCTGTTCGAGTTGTTGTTTCTGTTTAGGAGTCAGTATTATTTTCATGGTACGTAGCATAATCCTGATTTCATCGAAAATCATTCATCTTCAATGAACACAGGGATATAAACAAATATCATATTATTCCAAGGGTCATAAACTTCTTATTATCTTATCAAGATAACATTAAAATCATGAGTTTTGAAACCTATATTTTATCAAATTTTTAAACCATCAACCATAGATATTTACATAGATTAATAGAAAAAACCATATAATTTACAAAAATTAAATAACATACTAAATATTGTACAAAAAATATAAATAATAATTTCTTTTTTATTTAAAGACTTCAAACAGATTACCTTTAATTATTTTACAAATTTAAATATTCACACTCATTAGCGAGGCTATTTTAAAATAATCAATAAACTAAAATTCATTATAAATGGTTTCGAACAAAATATATTTAAATTGTATAATATTTATGGTTATAATATAAGAGAGAAATAAATTAACAAGCGGATACTGCTCTTCCCCATTTGTTCCAAATGGCTCGTTTGTAGCTTTAGCCTCCTCTTCAGTCGGTTGCGCTAACATGCTTCGCAGTTATCGCTAAGTCGCACGCTGTTGCTCTATAGATAATAAAAATAAAATAATAATAATAAAAAGAGAAATAATAAAATGAAGATTTCAGAAAAAGAAGACTTAAATAAAATAATAAGAGAAGTAGTAGTTAACACAAAAAGAGAAAATAAAGACAAACTAAGAGCGCTTATCGAGCAGGCAGATTACAGCTTAGAAGAATTGCAATTTATTGTACCTTCTCTTCTTCCTCAATTTTCAAACACATCAAAAATTACATTTAGTTCTCATGCGCATTTTTGCAACTTCATAGTAAAAAGTATTTACGTTAAAAATAATCCAGGTAACTATGACGAAAATGCTGTTGCTGACTCGCATCACATCTTAGATGCAGTCGAGGGCGGTTTCAAAGAAGAGCGTAAAGAAACTAAAGACTTATACAATATTGCATTAAAAACACATATAACAGCAGAACAACACGAGCGCTTCATCGCTAACAAGAAAAGTCACAACTACCGTTCAAACGCTGCTTTTCTCAGAGATATAGCTTTAAACCAAGTCGAACCACGTCCGAACAATGACGAAGCGTATTCAAACTACTTTAAAGAAACTAAAGAGTTATCAAAAGCACTACAGGTACTTTCAGAAGACATTGAAGATGCTGACAGCGCTAAGATAGCTAAACTAAGTAAATGCATTAAAGAGCTTAAGAAGAGCATTGATACTACGCGCAAGCTAGCAATAGATTCTCACTCATCAGCAACAGCTAAAGTACTAGCTTTAAAATACTTATCTTCGCGTCAGTTAGATGAGATATGCAAACAAAAGATACTAGAAGAAGCTGAATTATAAAGCCTGAATTCCCTCCTTGTCCAAGGAGGGCTTATCTACATTACTTATTACTTTCTCACTCACAATAATAATAAAGAGACATTAAAATGGTATTTACAGAATTAGAATGCACAAGAAGTCAACAAACCGCAAAGGACGCTCAGAACCTCGTCGAATATGGCGCTAAACAAAAAGACGCAGATAACTTGGTGAAATATGGCGCGGGTAAAACAAAACATGCTCCTGCATCTGAGGGACATTCCTTCTTTATCTGTGCCAACGAAATAGACTCTATCCCTGTTGAGATGGGCGAGCTAGCTACAGGTGCGGACTGGCACGATGCTATCACTGAACTGCAAAGCAGCTACAGGCACAACCCTACAGTCAAACATCCATTCCGTCACTTCGTCATATCTATAGACGCTGGCGAGCATCTAACAGATAAACAGTGGCGTAAAACAGTTAGAAAGACTATGAATCGTCTTGGTTACAGAAACGCACGCTACATCGCATTTAGACATGCAGATACTGATTCTCAGCACGTACACATAACAGTATCAACACAAGACTTGGAAACAAACAAAGTCATCAGCAACTGGATGTCTGTTGAAACCGCCCAGGAGGTAATGCGTGAACAAGAAAAAGAATTTGGATTAAGACAACTAGAAAACTCAGCATCAGTGCTAGCAAAAGGAGAAGCAGTCACTTCTGACAAGTACTCTCACTCAGTCAAATTAATGATGAGGCGCTTAGTTGAATCAAGCATTAAAGAGCTGCCGATGCTAGCGCAAGCTAGAGCAAATAACATCGACAAACTGACAGGTAATAAAGAGAAAGATGAGCACACCAGCAAAGCAAGCTTAGCTCTTTATCAAATAGCACTACTAAGGAATGGCGTCGAAGTAATACTTAAAGAAGACAGAAACAACGAAAAATTCGTTGGTCTTGTTTACAAATACAATGACTTCATCATACCCGCATCAAAACTCAGAAGTGGGAATAAGTTCACGCTTGGCGGATTGATAAAATCAGGTGTTCTAGCAAGTGATGCAAACATGATAAGTAGTTATGACAATTCACAAGTTGAAAATTTCGACATTAGAGAAATGTTTGAATCGCAAAAAGAAGACGCAGAACGAAGATTTTCAGCAACGAGAAGAGATGCTGAGGCACATGCTACTAAAGTCAAAAAACAAGCAGAAGAATGGGATAAGAACATGTTTAACTGCTTCATTATCTCATGTAAAAAGCAACATCAAAAAGCGATGGAAGATGCGATTGATTTTTGGCTGTACCACGGCAAGCGCATCAACAAGCGCGACAAAGCTTTTGTTCACGCAATTTATGAGCAAGAAAAGGGCATTTACTCTGCATCTAAAACGCTTAGTAAATTCTTCTATCATCTACTACTAATCCTCTTCGAACTGAACAAAAAAAATCACTGGGAATTAAAAATCACCCCAGTTGCTAAACACGAAGACCAAGAGCTAGCAATAGAACAAACCATTGAAAATATAGAAAAAATGTATGAAAGCGAAGGGGTTATTGCTGACAACAAAAAGCAGAACAGAAGACGAAACATCAAGAAGAAACCAAAAGATATCGCTGAAAATACATATTAATTTAAAAAGAGGGCTGAAGCTCTCTTTTTTATTTTTGTAATATAAATAGAAAAACTTACCATCATTTAAAAATAAAAAATCAACTGAAGAATTTAATACAAACAATAACATTATAGTTTATATTATAAATTTAAATGGTATAATATAAAATATAACAACAATAATAGTAAAAAGATAATAATATGAGTATTTTTAAAAAAATAAATGATGAATTAACTGATAACGTTAAAGTAACACCAAAACAAAAGAAATCTCCCCTACCGCGATTTCAAAAAAACAAAAGTGGCAAGATACTTTACATTATTGTCCGAGATCCTGAGTTAATAAATGGTAGCGGCAACGCAACACATATAACATTAATAAAGCTACCGATCACTGCCCCCTCCTCTCCGCGTTCTATAAAACACCTCATTGCCAAATATGGCACTGAAGAAGCGAAATCTGGAAAGTACGAAATTACTGAGCACAACTTTGACGAGATCATGTCTCACTTCAGACCAGCTAACGAGTTATATAAGAAGTACAGAAAAGAAGAACTGCATGAAAAGCAAAGCGTTGTTATTAATTCAAAAGAAGAGCAAGTCTGCAAGATTGCTGCATTGATACATCAAGCATCAGATGCTTTTGACGAGCTAGAGGGTGAAGATGAGATTGATGTTCTTGAAGCACAAGAAATCCATCAGGCTTTGTACCGAGTGAAAAACAGACTCAGAGCAGCAAGAATGCCTGATACTTACTATAACGAGTTTCTCTTTAAAGAAGATGATAAAGAATCTGTTGAGCATATGCGCAGTAAGCGTAAGTTTAACCTTGAAGACAAAGCTAGCCTTATTAGATTCGTTAAAGTCTTTTCTAAGCTAACCCCTCTAAAGCTTCGTGACCGTGACTCATCAAAAACTGATACAAAAGCAGTAGCATTAAGAAGAAAAATCGAAGAACTCAAACAAAAAGTAGAATAGAACCAACAGCCCCGATGGGGCTGTTTTTCCTTTTTACCCTTGACTGCGGGTAAAGCGCAAACTACCCTCTATCGCGGGTAAATACGAGGAATTGTTATGTTGATAACATCATCTAGGCAGTTAGCAATACATCTGCGTGACGAAAGAAAACACAAGAACCTGTCGCAAGCTAAGGCTGCCGACCCCGTGGGTCTAAAACAAGACACTATTTCCAAGTTTGAGATTAATCCAGAGACCACCAGGATTCAGACGCTATTTCGCATCTTATCATCGCTAAATCTGGAAATGCATATAGTGCCGAAAGGAGAAAGTATCGAACTGAAAGCCGACAGTGGGAGCGAAGAGAAATGGTGAATAAAGCCATTCCCACTCATGAGAATCAACAAAATCAGCATGTTCAACGAAATAAAGTGCCGCTGATTTTAAGCAAGCTACCCCATTCCCATGCATGGGAATACAATTAGATGTACTAATTCAGACCTGATCTGACAGTTACCCATTTTTGACTCGGTGCCTGTCAGATTATATCTGGGCTAGATTCT